>JALXEI010000287.1 GCA_027069645.1 Hyphomicrobiales bacterium | reverse complement strand
AAAAACATTGCCGACGGAAAGGAAATCAGAATTCCCGCAACCATAGACGACCCGGCCATTCTGAAGGAAATCAGGGCCGCCCTGCAAGACATCGGCTATGCTTCACCATCATAGAAAGTGCAAAGTGGTTTCAGCCTCCTCCCCCCATAACCCCGAACAGGGATCAACAGCATGACCGGGAAAAACAATAATAAAAACCCGTCTCTCCATGAATGGCAGCAACTGGCCGAAAAGGAATTGCGCGGCAGACCGTTGCAGGATCTCGAACGCCGGAGCGGCGAAGGTCTGACCATAAAGCCGCTCTATACCGCTGATGATCTTGACGATCTCGATCATATGACTGGCTTGCCGGGATTGCCGCCTTTCACACGCGGTCCGCGCGCCACCATGTATGCCGGACGCCCCTGGACCATTCGCCAGTATGCCGGCTTCTCCACGGCGGAGGAAAGCAACGCCTTTTATAAAAAAAATCTCGCCGCGGGGCAGCAGGGGCTTTCGGTGGCCTTCGATCTTGCCACCCACCGCGGCTATGACAGCGATCATCCGCGCGTTGCCGGTGATGTCGGCGCGGCCGGTGTCGCCATTGACAGTGTCGAGGATATGAAAATCCTGTTCCGGGACATTCCCCTTGATCGGGTCTCGGTCTCCATGACCATGAACGGCGCGGTTCTGCCGGTCATGGCCTGCTTCATTGTTGCGGCAGAAGAAAACGGCATCACCCCGCAACAGCTCGCGGGCACACTGCAAAACGATATTCTCAAGGAATATATGGTACGCAACACCTATATTTATCCCCCCGAACCTGCCATGCGCATCGTCGCCGACATTATTCGCTATACGGCGCAGCATATGCCGAAATTCAACCCTGTTTCCATTTCCGGCTATCACATACAGGAAGCCGGGGCGACGCTTGTTCAGGAACTGGCCTTTACCCTTGCCAACGGTCTTGAATATGTGCGTACCGCCATCAATAGCGGCCTTGATGTCGATAATTTTGCCCCCCGTCTGTCGTTCTTCTTTGGCATCGGCATGGATTTTTTTGCCGAAATTGCCAAACTGCGCGCCGCCCGCCTGTTATGGGCGGAACTGATGCAGGAACATTTCTCCCCCAAAGATCCGCGTTCCAGAATGCTCCGCACCCACTGCCAGACCTCGGGGGTCAGCCTCACCGCCGCCGACCCCTGGAACAATATCATGCGCACCACCATCGAGGCACTGGCGGCGGTGCTTGGCGGCACCCAGTCACTGCACACCAATGCCTTTGACGAGGCACTGGCCCTGCCCACGGACTTTTCCGCCCGCATCGCCCGTAACACGCAACTGGTCATTCAGGAGGAAACCGGCATTTGCGATGTTGTCGATCCGCTCGGCGGCTCCTTTTTTATTGAATCCCTGACCGGCCAGTTCGTTACAAAAGCGCGCAAACTGATTGACGAGGTCGAGGCACTCGGCGGCATGACCAGAGCCGTTGAACAGGGTATGCCCAAACAGCGCATTGAACAGGCCGCCGCACGGCGTCAGGCGCGTATTGATCGCGGCGACGAGGTCATAGTGGGGGTCAACAAATATCGGCGTGACATTGAAGAGGATATTGATATTCTCGACGTGGACAATGAGGCCGTGCGCAAATCACAGATCAAACGCCTTGAAGCGGTGAGGGCCGGTCGCGACGAGCAGGCCTGTCAACAGGCTCTTGCGGCGCTCGAAGCAGGCGCAAGGGGAAAAGAAAATTTGCTCGACCTTGCCATAAAAGCCGCGAGAGCCCGCGCCACTGTCGGCGAAATCACCACCGCACTGGAAAAAGTCTATGGACGCCACAAGGCGACCACGCCGGTTATTTCCGGCGTCTATGGCGCCATATACAAGGATGATGAAAAATTTGAATCCCTGAAAAAGGATATCAGCCACTTCGCCGGACAACAGGGCCGAAAGCCGCGCCTTCTGATCGCAAGGCTTGGTCAGGACGGCCATGACCGTGGCGCAAGAATCATCGCTTCGGCCTTTGGCGATCTCGGCTTTGAGGTTATAACCGGCCCGCTGTTCCAGACCCCGGCAGAAGCTGCGCGCCAGGCTGTCGAGGACAGCGCGGACCTGATCGGCATCTCCTCGCTGGCGGCTGCGCACAAAACGCTGGTCCCGCAAATGCTCGACGAACTGGCAAAAAGCAATGTCGGTGACAAACCGGTGATTTGCGGGGGTGTCATTCCCCCCAAAGATCACCAACAGCTCTATGAACTTGGCGTTTCGGCAATCTATGGTCCTGGCGCCAATATCCTTGACACGGCAGGTGAAGTGCTGGAACTGATCCGCAAAAGCGCCTGGGGCAGCAATACATAAACAGGAAAAAGCATGAGAGAAATCGTCAGAAAGCTGGAGGAAAAACGCGCCGCCGCACGCCTTGGCGGTGGCCCCGAACGTATTGAACGCCAGCACAAAAAAGGCAAGCTGACCGCCCGCGAACGGATCGAGCTGTTTCTTGATCCGGGCACCTTTGAAGAATGGGACATGTTTGTCGAGCACCGTTGCACGGAATTCGGCATGGATGAAAACCGCATTCCCGGCGATGGCGTGGTCATCGGCTATGGCACCATCTGCGGGCGGCTGGTGTTTGTCTATTCGCAGGATTTTACCGTCTTTGGCGGCTCCCTGTCATCAGCCCACGCCGCCAAGATCTGCAAGATCATCGCTCAGGCCATGAAGGTCGGCGCCCCCGTTATCGGCATCAATGACAGTGGCGGCGCCCGCATCCAGGAAGGTGTCGAAAGCCTTGGCGGCTATACCGATGTGTTTCAGGCCAATGTCACGGCGTCCGGCGTTATCCCGCAGATTTCCATGATCATGGGGCCGTGCGCCGGTGGCGCGGTTTACTCCCCCGCCATTACCGATTTTATTTTCATGGTCCGTGACACGTCCTACATGTTTCTGACCGGACCGGAAGTGGTCAAAACGGTCACCCATGAAGAGGTTTCATCGGAGGAACTGGGCGGCGCGGCCACCCACACCGGCAAATCGGGCGTTGCCGATCTTGCTTTCGAAAATGATGTCGAGGCACTGCTGATGTTGCGCCGCTTTATCAATTTCCTGTCCGCCAGCAACAGGGACCGGCCGCCGCACTGGCCGACCAGTGATCCCGCCACCCGCAAGATCCCGTCCCTGTGCTCCCTGGTGCCGTCCGATCCCAACAAACCCTATGACATGAAAGAAGCCATATGGAAGATTGTTGACGACAATGATTTTTTCGAGCTGCAACCGGATTTTGCCGCCAATATCATTGTCGGCTTTGGCCGCATGGAAGGTTCAACCATTGGTATTGTCGCCAATCAGCCGATGGTGCTGGCGGGCTGTCTCGACATCGACGCTTCCACCAAGGCAGCGCGTTTCATTCGCTTTTGCGATGCCTTCAACATCCCGGTTCTGACCCTTGTTGATGTTCCCGGCTTTTTGCCCGGCACCGCGCAGGAATATGGCGGCATTATCAAACACGGTGCCAAGCTGCTCTACGCCTATGCCGAGGCCACCGTTCCCAAAATCACCGTCATCACCCGCAAGGCCTATGGCGGCGCCTATTGCGTCATGGCCTCCAAACATCTGCGCGGTGATGTCAATTTTGCCTGGCCCTCGGCTGAAATTGCCGTTATGGGACCGGCTGGCGCGGTGGAGATTATTTTCCGCTCGGAAATGGATGATGCCGAAAAAGTCGCCGAACGCACCGACGA
>JALXEI010000286.1 GCA_027069645.1 Hyphomicrobiales bacterium | reverse complement strand
GCCGGTCTGCCGCATGATGACCGCGTCGAGATTGCCTTTGCCGGGCGCTCCAATGTCGGCAAGTCGAGCCTGATCAACGCGCTGCTGGGACGAAAGGCGCTGGCCCGGACGTCCGGTACGCCGGGGCGTACAAGGGAAATCAATTATTTCGCGCTGGGTGAAAGACTGTATATCGTCGATATGCCCGGCTATGGTTATGCACGGGCTTCCAGAAGCCAGGTTGAAGGCTGGAACCGGTTGATCCTTCAATATCTGCGGGGTCGCGCCACCCTGTCCCGGGTTTTTCTGCTGATCGATGCTCGTCACGGCCTGAAACCCAATGATGTGGAAATCATGGAGATGCTGGATGAAGCGGCTGTCTCCTATCAGATTGTTCTCACCAAACTCGACAAGTTGAAAAAGGCCGCGCAGGAAAAGATCATCCCGCAAACGCAAGGCCAACTGGCCGGACACCCGGCTGCATTCCCTGACATTATCGCCACCTCTGCGGTCAAAAAAACCGGGCTGGACGATCTGCGTCTTGCGGCCTTTGGGCTGTTGCCGCCGGTTTCATGAGAAATAAGGGTTAAATTTCCGGCCACTATTTAACCGATATGCATGTACAATCGGCCTCGGCAAAGACCCTTGCCGAAATACTGCCGGAAACCGGGACGCGGGATGGCGCGAGGCCGCGCGAACCCATGACGATAGTACTGGCGGCAATCAGCTTGTGGGCAATGAGAATGTTTTCAGCCGGATCTCCCTCCGATATGGCCAGTATACGGGTTTCAATACCCCGCCTTTCGGCGCGCGCGGCGGCGATTTTCAGGATCGTCTTGCCCACCCGGGAGAGGATGGTTTTGCTGACATTTACGAGGGGTTCTTTTTGGGCTTCCTGCAATCGGGAACGCAAATGGCTGTCGAATTTGCCGGCAATGGTGAGGCCCAGTATTTCATGCGCGGTTTTGTTAATATCCAGAACATAAAGAAGCGATATGATCGCCCTGTATTTCTCCGCCAGATCGCAGGCAATATGCAGTGCTTTTAACGAATGGTCGGTCCCATCCACCGGGACGAGAATGTTATACACTGTTTCGCTCTCCGCTGTTCCGGCCTCCCCCCTGTCACTTCACTGACTCAGCCCGTCCCGGTTGACAATGTGTTCAAGTGACACAGCCGAAATCCGTTTATGAGTTTGCGACCTGGTCAGGCGGCATTGTCTGCCAGCAATTCGGGGCGGATGGGCCGGGGTTCGGCAAACAGATAGCCCTGACCAAGGGAAATGGAATAGTCGGCAAGAGTGGCCAGCTCGCGTTCGGTTTCGATGCGTTCGACAATCAGATGAAGGCCATAGCGTTTCAGATAGTCGGCCTTGTCAGCGCCATGAATGCGCGCTCCCAGTTCGGCCATGCCATTGACAAGCCGGTCGGCGCTTATGCGTACAAATTTGAAATTCATAGCGGCCAGTTCGGCAAAATCGATGTCAAGATCAATGACCTTGTCGAGGGAGAAGCGGAAACCGAGACGGGCCAGGCGGCGCATGCCGTCGCGCTCGATCGGACCGGCGGTTTTTTTCTGGGCCTGTGAAATTTCAAAGATGATACGCCCTGACAAATCGCGATTCTTTTCCAGATAGGCGACCAGTTTGGGAAAGAAATCCGGGTCAACAAGGGACTGGGTCGACAGGCTGCAAAACAGCCCCCTGGCACTGGTTCGCTTTTCCATCTGCCGGATGATTTTGATGGCGCGCAACAGCATCATATTGTCGATCAGCGGCATCAGCCCGGCCTGCTCGGCGACCGGAACAAAAAGGCTGGGCATGACCAGTTGATTGGTCAGGCTGCGCAGGCGCGTGAAGACTTCATAATAAACGGTCTGGCGGCCGGGGAGATTGACAACGGGTTGCAGAAAAATATCTACATGACGTTCCTTGATGGCCTTGCTGATGATGGTCAGCATCTGACTGTAGTCAAATTCTTCCCGGGTGCCGCTCATGGCCCGGGCGGGGATGTTTTGCGTTTCGCCATCGCGTGCTCTGATCTGCTCCACGGTCTGCCGGCTTTGTGAAGGCAAAACATCACCGGGAGAGGGCGCGAATCCTTGTGATGGACCAGGAACAGAAGATGGTGCTTCTTCGGGGGGCAGCGTTTCGTCAAATTGCAGCTTTCTCGCAGGTTCCGGTGATCTGACTGCTTTGCCGGCATCCCCCATCTGCTGGACCAGACGGTTGAGACTTTCGATATGGCCCTGTAGCTGGTTCTGCTGTTCAAGCCCCTGTCCGGCAACCTGTTTGTTCAGCGCATTGATGCGCCCGTCGAGCTGTTGCAGCTTGTCGGAAAAGGCGTTGATCTTCAGGTCGGCATCGCCCCCCTGTTCGCGCGCAAGGGCGACGCCGTGGGTCTGCATTTCCTGCACAAAACCCTCAAGTTGTTGCAGTGTCGGGGCGAGTTGATCCAGCTGACCAATTTTACCCGAAATATCCTGAAACTGCTCAAGCTGGGCGGACAGGGAGACAATCTCGTTTTCAAACAGGGCAAAACGGGCTTGCAGTTCTTCTGAATCTGTTGCCGGTTTGGGTTTTGGCAGGGTTCCATAAAGGGTCAGAAAGATGGCAAATCCGCCGATCAGCGAAGGAAAAAAGGGCAGATTTGCCTGAATGTAAAGCCCGGAAAAGAAAGCCATTGAAACCGTCAGCATGGCGATCAGGATAAGGATCATCCTTGGTCCCCAGCGCGTATTCCGGGCGCGGTTGCCTTTGCTCTTGCCTGTTGTCATGTCCGTCCCTGATTAATGTCCGGTTGTGCTTCTGGTCAGAAAAACGCAACACATATATCCGGGCAGCACATTTTTTGATCGCCAAAACCTGCCCCGGCCAAAGACGCCGGAATTTGGCACGATGCGAATCACCTGTTCATCTTTTGTTAAAGATTGTCCTGTCAATCGTGTCGAGGCAAGTCAAAAGCGTTTTTGCACATCCGATCGGGGTAATTTGGTCGATTTTCTCGATGGCCAGAACCAGGAAGACACATATATCAGCAGTCCGATGACGCCCAGCACCGCAAAAGTATATTTGAAGGCCCCCGATCCGGCAAAGCGAACGGCATAGTCGATGATTTCCTCATAGCGCACGGCGGCCATGACACTGGCCATCCCTCCCAGCACCTTGACCCACAGTTCAACGGTTTTTTCCTGATGACGAAAGAAGAAGAACAGGATCAACAATCCCCAAAGCCCGAAGATCAGAGAGAAGAACGGACCAAGGGCATTTTGATAGATGCTGCCGCTATAGGGACCATAAAGAACAGCGGCCGATTGCAAAAAGGCCTGATTGGTCACCGGCCAGAACAGCATGGCTGCCGCGCCGATCAGCACGCCGTTTTCCACCTGTGGCATGTAGCTTTCGTAATAGCGGTCGAGTGTCGAGCGCCAGGCGGCCAGCAGCACGCCAATGGCAAACAGCATCAGCATGAAAAAGACCTTGAAGGGCAGGGTCAGGGCGTGCATATAACCGGTTTTTGAATGTTCGGGTTCGCTGCGAAACATCTGTGACAACTCGCGTGACCAGCGTTCCTGGGCAAAGCAGCAACGGCGGGCATCGACCTTGCGCAGCAGCGGGAAGCAATAGCGGAGCAGTCTGGCAGAAGGGGGCGTTTCGAGCAGGGGGTCGGCTGAACAGTTGCGCGAAAAGGCTGTCAGGCCGGTGCGGCTGTGACTGACCTTGCGCAATATTTTGAGGGAACGCAGGACGGGCTGGCGATCACAAAGCTGATCATCACCGGCGCAACCGGCCGGTGAGCCGGGATCACCGGTTAGCGTATCGGGGTGCAACTCCCACAAGGCGGGGACAAAGCCGGTTTTGATGGCGGAAGGGGGCTGGCGTTTCAGCAGATCAAAAACAATGTGCCGGGCAGTCAGGACGTCGGCGATATATAGCGAGAGCGCACCGGTCAGGACAAAGCCGATGAACAATCGCCATTTTCCCGAACCGACATGGTGCCAGTAGAGATCTGTGAAAATGGTGGCAGGGGTATAAAAGGCGATCAGCGCGACGAGGCCGATGGTTGGAAAAAACAAAAAGCCGTGACTGTAAAAGGCGGCCATTGCGTATCCGTTGTCCGGACCGAATTCACGCATCAGAACCCAGCTTGAGGTGATGAACGCCGCGGCCAGAATGGAAAAGACAAAGGCAACAAAAATACGCGCTCCAATCATTTTATCCCCCTCGCTCGACCATTTGTTCCCGTGAGGTCAAGAATGACACCGCCCCTGTTGTAAATCAAGCCGCCGGGGGGTATCACTGGTATAATCCGGTGCTTTCCGGATTTGTTTCAATCCCTCTGGCGGGCCGTTTCTTCAGGAGAAAGCCGGTGAAAGTCTTGCAATCCGACCTCAATCGCCACATCAAACCGGTGCTTCTGTTGCTGTTTGTGACCGTGCTGCTTATGCCCTTCGGACCGCAACCGGGGCTGGCAGGTGAAACCCCGAGAGTTGACATCGCGGGGAAGCAGGTGGCGCTGTATATCCCGGACGGATTTTGCCTGATGGATAAAAAAAATCCTGTCGATCTGTTGTTTTTGCAGGCGGTACAGGGTGTTTTCAAAAGGAGCCACAAGCTTCTGGCCGCCTTTGCCGATTGTGGTGAGCAAAAGGCCTGGCGGAGCGGGCGGCGACCCTATCTTGACAGTTTCGGCCAGTATATTACGCCCCTCTCCGGAATGAATCAGAATATCGGTGTGTCACGACCGATCATGGCTGCGGCGGTTTGCAAGCAGATGGAGCGCATGAGTGGTACGCTCAAAAAACAGATCTCGAAAGATGTAAAAAAGCGCATGGAAAAGCAGGTCGAGGGGGCAAAATTCACCGATATGAAACTGTTGAAGGGCAATCACAGCGATGAAAATGCCTGCTATTTTTCTTCCCGGCAAAATATCCGCACACCGACCGGCAGCAGCAAAACCATCGCCGGTGTGTCGGCCATAACGCTGATCGGCGGCAAGATCGTGCAGATCAATCTTTATGATCGCTATAAAAATGACGAGACCTTTGCTTCATTGTTCCGTGATCAGCGCCACAACATCACCAGCTTGCTTGCTGTAGCGGGAAACAAATAGAAAAACAGTCCAAAATGATCCATGCATACCGGAATACAAAAAGAATGACCTTTGTATTATGGTCAGATTCGTAAACCATTCCGCTCCCCGGCCTTGAGCCGGGGCCCAGGGCCGCAGACCGCGCGTGGTCTGTCGTTCCGGAACTTCGCTACAGGTCCGATCGCGCCGCCCTGGATCCCGGTTCTGCGCTATCGCTTGCCCGGGAAGCGAACCGGCCAGAGGGAATAAAATATGTGGGTCAATATTTATGCTATCTGGTATTACAAGGCGATTGGTATCAATCGGGGGAATAGCGCAGTTTATCGGCGCGTTTCAAAAGCTGTCCCCAATAGCTGTCATAGGGGTGAACGAGATCTGTCGGGCCTTTACCGGAAACCAGCGGACGTTTTTCATTGTGCCAGGCAAAAATGCCGCCCCGGAGATTGTAAATCTTGCTGGTGCCGTTTTTCTTTAGCGCATCCTGCACATATTTCGCCAGTTTCGAGGAACGTTCGCCAACCGAACAGTAAAAGATGACGGTTTTGCCTTTGGCCAGTTTGCCAAACCGGTTCATGAACGGGCCATGCCATATACCGGGGTCAACGCGCCGGGCTCCGGGTATGTGACTGACCGCATATTCATCCTTTTCGCGTACATCGAGAACAAGATAATTGTTTTTGTCCGGTCCGGTAAGTGCCTTTTGCAGCGCGGCAACCCCCATATGCTGAACCCCCCTGTAGCGCGTCAGCAGGCCCTTTTGAATATTTTCCAGCGTAAAGGGCGGCTTTGCGTGAACGGTGTCCCGGGTGCCCGTTATGGCCAGAAAGGCAAAAAGCAGAGTGACAAGGATGGTTTTGCTGTAAAAGCGGGACGTCATGGTACCGGTATTCCTTTGGCAATATTTTGGCTGCTGGTCCCGGTCAGTCTATTTGTTCGCCCAACCAGGTCCAGTCACAAATTCGCGACCGGAAGTTATGACCGGTTACAGGTAATATCGGCAAAGGAAAATCCGTCCCGTTCCACCTTTTCGCCGACGCTGATATTAATCGGGGCGGAAAAGAGCGGGGCATCATGGACAAAGCTGTGAAACTCGCCATTTTCGCCGCACGGATCGACCGTTTCCGGCAGGTCGGCGAGGAAGTCATGATCAAAGGATCTGCCGACAAAACGGCTGTCCAGTTGCTTCGGGTCAACACAGGTAATGGTCGCACGAAGCCCCCCCTCGATCATTTCCCGCGCCAGTTTGCCGGTGGGATGGTCCCATAGCGGGAAAAGCGGTTCGATGCCGGTTCCTTTCAGGCGCTCGATACGATAGTCGCGAATATCGCGCAGGAACAGATCGCCAAAGGCCATGCCTGTAACCCCGCGCTCTTGTGTGTTTTCGACATAGCGCCCCATAATGCGCTCATAATCGGCATTACTGCATGGCCAGGGGATTTCGATGATGTCGAGGGGGAGACCGATGCGTTGCGCCTGCATTTGCAGCAGCTCCACCCGGACGGCATGCATGGCGGTGCGGCGGAACTTTGCGTTGATGGTGCAGAACAGTCCGACCATTTCCATGTTCTCATGCTCTTTCAGCTTGTGAAAGGCCCAGGCGCTATCCTTGCCGGTGCTCCAGGACATCAGTATTTTCTTTTTCTTCATGGGTTTTCCGTTTTCGGGAAGGGGCAATGACGACAGCCATTGCCACAACAATAGCCGCGTTTGAGATGGTACCAGGCGGTAAAGACCAGTTTGCCGTTTTCCATTGTGTAGTCGATGTACTCTATGAGGGGGGGCGTATTTTTGCAGGAGGCCGCCAGTTGCAGCATTTCCGCATGGCTTTTATGATGAAGAGCCTTTTCAATGTGCGCCGCGGTTCGTTCTGTCAGGCATGTCCGGCACAGACACCCCTTTTCAGGGTCCGGCGGCAAAATGGCAGGCAGTTCATTGCACCAGCAGCTTTCCTCCCTGTTCTGCGGACCACAGGTAAAGGCGTGGCCGCATTGCGGGCAGACCGAATGAGTCATGATGTCCGGCCTTCCTGCTTCTCCTGCCAGTCTGAAATGATTTTACCGATCTGTTCGAGGCCGTCTGTCAATGCGGCGGGACCCGGTTGCAGGATGTCACTGGACCTGATTTCGAATATATCCCCGTTTTGCACCGCCGGAACATTTTCCCAGCCCGGTCGTTCAGCGACTTTTTCGGGAAGAAAGCGGCGGCCGCACCATGAACCGATAATAATGTCCGGCTTTCGGCTGGCGACTTCAAGCGGGTCGGCAATGATACGGTCTTTCGCCAGTTTACAATCTGCCAGTTCGGCATAACAGTCCTCACCACCGGCAATTTCGATCAGTTCGCTGACCCAGCCGATGCCGGTAATAATCGGATCATACCATTCTTCGAAATAGACCCGCGGTCTTTGCCGGTTCTGTTCGTTCTGCGCCTTTAGCAAGGCAATATGTTGCTGGCGTTCCCCGATCCAGGCAAGGGCTTTTTCGGGACAACCGACCAGTGCGCCAAGTGTGGCAATCATGGTGAAGATTTCGGGCACGGTGCGCTGGTTGAAAATATGTACATTGAGACCGGCGCGCACGAGATCGGCGGCAATATCCGCCTGAAGATCCGAAAAACCGAGGACAAGATCCGGATCGAGTTCGATAATCCGGTCAATTTTTGCAGACGTGAAAGCTGAAATACGCGGTTTCTCGCGGCGTGCCCGGGGCGGGCGGACTGTATATCCGGAAATCCCGGCAATTCTGTCCTCCTCGCCGAGCAGATAGAGCATCTCTGTCGTTTCTTCGGTCAGACAGACAATCTTTCGAGGAAAAAGGTCGGACATAAGGTTGGACATGGGCAAGCCTGCTATACAAAAAGAATGAGATGCTTGTAAAGCCTGGCGGTACCGATGTCACGGACAGAGGGGCGAAAATATAAAAAAGCCCCCGGCATTTTCATGTCGGGGGCTTTCAATTGTCTGTTGTTCGGGGACCGGGCTACATCATGCCGCCCATGCCGCCCATTCCACCCATGCCGCCCATGTCGGGCATACCGCCACCGGCGCCTTCCTTGGCGGGGGCTTCGGTGATCCCGGCTTCGGTGGTAATCATCAGGCTGGCGACGGAAGCCGCGTCCTGAAGGGCCGTACGCACAACCTTGGCCGGGTCAATGATGCCCGCCTCGATCATGTCAACATATTCATCCGTCTGGGCATTGTAGCCGTAAGTGGCTTTTTTCTCGTCGCGGATCTTGCCGACAATGATCGAACCTTCAACGCCCGCATTTTCGGCGATCTGGCGGATCGGGGCTTCAAGGGCCTTGCGGACAATATTGATACCCGCATCTTCATCGGCATTGAGACCTTCGGTTTTAAGGCTGGTCGCGGCCCGCAAAAGCTGCACACCGCCACCGGGAACGATGCCTTCCTCGACCGCGGCACGCGTTGCGTTGAGCGCATCATCGACGCGATCCTTGCGCTCTTTCACCTCGATTTCGGTGGCGCCACCGACCTGAATGACGGCAACACCGCCCGCCAGCTTGGCGAGGCGTTCCTGCAATTTTTCCTTGTCATAGTCAGAGGTGGTTTCCTCGATCTGCGCGCGGATCTGGTTGACACGGGCCGAGATGTCCTTTTTCTTGCCGGCGCCGTCAACGATGACCGTATCATCCTTGCTGATAACGGTGCGTTTGCAGGTGCCCAGCATGTCGAGGGTGACATTTTCCAGCTTGATGCCAAGATCTTCGGAGATCATCTGGCCACCGGTGAGGATGGCAATATCCTGAAGCATGGCCTTGCGACGATCACCAAAACCGGGGGCCTTGACGGCTGCAACTTTCAGGCCGCCGCGCAGCTTGTTGACCACCAGCGTTGCAAGAGCTTCGCCTTCGATGTCCTCGGCAATGATGAGCAGCGGACGCGAGGACTGCACAACGGCTTCGAGAATCGGCAGCATGGACTGAAGGTTGGAGAGTTTCTTCTCGTGAATGAGAATGTAGGGGTCTTCCATTTCGCACAGCATCTTGTCGGCATTGGTGACGAAATAGGGTGACAGATAGCCACGATCGAACTGCATGCCTTCCACAACCTCAAGTTCGGAAACAAGGCTCTTGGCTTCTTCAACGGTGATGACGCCTTCATTGCCAACGCGCTGCATGGCTTCGGAAATCATTTCGCCAATTTCCTTTTCACCATTGGCTGAAATGGTGCCGACCTGCTGGATTTCGTTGACATCCTTGACCTTCTTTGAGGCGCGCTGAATATTGGCAACGGCATCGGCAACGGCCTTGTCGATGCCGCGCTTGAGGTCCATCGGGTTCATGCCGGCAGCAACGGATTTAAGGCCTTCGCGGACAATGGCCTGGGCCAGAACGGTGGCTGTTGTGGTGCCGTCACCGGCTGTGTCATTGGTCTTGCTGGCCACTTCGCGCAGCATCTGGGCGCCCATATTCTCGAACTTTTCCTCCAGTTCGATTTCCTTGGCGACGGTAACGCCGTCCTTGGTGGTGCGCGGTGCGCCAAAGCTCTTGTCGATGATGACATTGCGGCCCTTGGGACCAAGGGTGACCTTGACGGCATCAGCCAGGACGTTGACACCGTGCAACATGCGGTCGCGGGCATCGGTTCCAAAACGAACTTCTTTTGCAGACATATTCTTTTCTCTTTCCTTGCAGGGCCCTGGAATATCAAAGGGCCGGTATTCTTTTCGATTGCGATCCGGTGAAGGGGGGGTTAGCCTTCCAGAACGCCCATGATGTCACTTTCTTTCATGATCAGCAGCTCTTCGCCGTCGATCACCACTTCGGTGCCGGACCATTTGCCGAAAATGATCTTGTCGCCAACCTTGACATCGGGGGGAATGATGCGGCCGCCATCGTCACGGCCACCGGCGCCAACGGCGAGAATTTCACCTTCCTGGGGTTTCTCGGCGGCGCTGTCGGGCAGGATGATGCCGCCGGCGGTTTTCAGCTCTTCTGCGACACGGCGTACAACGACGCGATCATGAAGGGGGCGAAATTTCATGGTTCTGTTTCTCCAGTTAAATAATTTCATGAAGCCTCATACCTCCAAAGAAAACATATGGTCTCTCTTCTTTTCGTGCTTTTGCAGCAGGCCTGAAAAGAAAAGCAATGTTCGCCTTTTTGGTATTGTTAGCACTCGTTACGACAGAGTGCTAACAATTGATCGGCTATATAGGGAGAGCCAGGTGCATTTGTCAAGAACCGGATGCCTTTTATCCGTCCGTTTTTTTTAGCGGTTAACCCGCATTTCTTGCCATATTGCGGGTAAAGGTGGGAGGCGGGGCACGAGCGGCTGTGGTCAGGATGCGTAATATTTATATATCGTATATGACATTTGTGTTTGGACAGAAGCTTGCAGCTATGGCAGAGTGTGAATATGAATATATGAATACAAGAATAACGCAGCCGCCGGGAACTCAAGGGCCTGCGACGATGTTTCCCGCTGGTTGTCAAATATATGAAGGAGAGGTTTAACCGATGAAAATAGACAAATATCTGGCCTCCAATCAGCCAATGGTCATTTCCTGTCGTCCCGAAGATACCGTCAAATCGGCGGCCACACTCCTTGCGACCAACAGAATTGGCGCCATGCCGGTGGTGGATGATCATGGCGCTCTGGTCGGGTTGTTGTCGGAGCGTGATATTGTTCGCGCTTTTTCCATGCGCAATACCGACATCATGAAAATGCTGGTCGGTGAACTGATGTCAAAAAATCCTGTGACATGCGATGCGGATGATACAATGGAGCATGCGATGAAACTGATGAACCGCCATCGCTTCCGTCATCTGCCTGTCATGGACGGCAAGGAACTGGTGGGGATGCTGTCGATCCGTGATGCGCTGGAAGATGTGGCCCGAACCCGCGAACTTGAAGCCAATGTCATGCGCGATATCTCCATCGCCTCGCGCAGCAGATAGGTCCGCCAGGACGATTATACAAGGTCGCAAAAAGATTGACCTTTATATTTTGTCCGGGTTCGTAAACCTTCCCGCTCCCCGGACAAGCGATAGCGCCGCGCCGGGGTCCAGAGCCGCAAGTGATATGCTTTTGTTTCTGTTCGTTTTCTCAACGCACTCCCTTTTTTCTGCCCCTGGATCCCGGATCTGCGCTGTCGCTTGTCCGGGAAGCAAAATATCGAGGCAGAACGATAAAGGCGAGTTATTCTTTTTGTATACCGGTATTATTTTTGTTATTTCAGGGCGTTCAGGCGGGCGCCGGCATCCTTTATGCCGAGGCGCGAGGCCATGTAATACCATTTGCGGGCATCCTCGCGGTTGCCGTTGACGCCTTCCAGATTAATCTTTTTCAGATAGGTCGGGTCAAATGTTTCGGCCAGCGCCATTGCAGATATGCCGCTGCCAAGACTGGCGGCATATTGTAAAATCATGCGGGCCGAGGAAATATCGCGCTGTTTGAGATAGGCGCGGGCGCGGCGGAAAATCCGGCTCTCCATATCGGGGTCGATATTGGCGGCCGGAACGACCACCAGACTGTCATAATTCGGAGTTGGCGTATCGTTTGGAGCGGGATTTTCTGCGATCTTCCCGGGATCAGGTATCCTGGTGGGGGGCGTACGGGGGGAGGTCGATACCGGAACGGGTGTGCCTTCCAGTTCCCGGATGCGTTTTTCCAGTTCTTCGGCAGAGATAAATATTTTATCGCCGGAGGGTGTTTGCAGCGCATTCTCGTCAGGAGAGGCAGCGGTTGTTGATATTCTTGAAGCGGTGGCGATATGCGTTTCATCTGCCGCGGCCGGATTGACAGGATTGACCGGTTGGTCCGGGTAACTGTTTTCTGCGGTGGCCCGGGTGTTGACTTCGTCTGTTTTTCTGTTGCTGTTCGAGGGGGTCACCAGCCTGTGCCAGAGAGCTGCCGTTCGGCTTTGCGCCCTTGTCCAGTTGATGCCGGTTGGCGAGACAATGAGCGAATAGCTCAGAGCGGCGGTAAAAACAAGGGCAACAGCGCCGACTGATGCAGCCAGATAAAGGCCCCATCTCGTGGGACCGACGGGCAGATCGGGAGAAGCGGGGATGCCGGGGCGGGAATGGGGTAGATACATGGGGGGCTCGGTTGTCTCTGGTTCGAAAGTCAGTTCCCTTGAATGAAACACCTGGTCGTCCGGGTCGATCGTGGACAGCAATTCACGCAGGCCATTGGTTTGTGAT
>JALXEI010000285.1 GCA_027069645.1 Hyphomicrobiales bacterium | reverse complement strand
ACTTCAAAAACAAGATTAACCCGATTGTGATCAATCCGGATAATCTTGGGTTCGACATTTGCGGTAAACAGTCCCTGACGCTGATAGACGTCAAGGATACGTCGGGTATCGGCCTGCACGCGCGCTCTCGTAAATACGGAACGGGGCTTGAGCTGCACCTCCGACGCCAGCGTCTTGTCATCAACTTCGCTGTTTCCCTCGAAAGCTACCTTGTTGATAATGGGGTTTTCGACGACACGAACGACAACCGTTCCCCCTTTGCGAGAGATATTGACATCGGAAAACAGACCTGTGGCAAACAGGGATTTCAGGGATGCATCGACCTTGTCGGGATCATATTGATCGCCACGAACGAATTGCAGATAGGACATAACGGTCTCGGCCTCAACCCGCCGGTTACCGGTTATGACGATTTTGCGAACCGTCGCTGCCTGCACCTGCGAAGCACCCAGCATTGACCCGGGGGAAGCAAGCAGAGGCACCGCCAGCATGACTGCCAGCACACACCTGAGACCCCACCTGTTTATTTTGTGCACGTTCATACTGTTATTCTTTTGTCCCCGAATTGCCCGATTCCGTTTCCCAAATCGCAGCGCACAGTTTTTATTAATTCTGAACACCTGGCACAGCCCCACGCTGTTTTTGCCACAAGAAACCTGTTACGCACCGTTTTCACCTTGTTTCCGGTGAATAATCGACACTTCACATTTCTAGCGGACTCCTGGCTGCGTGAATAGCCAAAAGTCCGTTCTGTTATGAATTTTTACCACGCTTGTTACCAATGGGTAACAGATCACAACGGGTTCTACAAAACACTGATGCGAATCAGGTCATTCATGGTCGCAAAGATCATGAGCATAAGGACAAGAGCAAGACCGATCCGAAACCCGTATTCCCGGGTTTTTTCACTCAGCGGCTTCCCCTTGACGGCTTCAAAAAAGTAAAACAGCAAATGCCCGCCATCAAGCATGGGAACCGGGAACAGATTGATAAGCCCTATACTAACAGAAAGTACTGCTATCAGGTTAATGAGCGGCATAATGCCTACAGAAGCGGCCTGCGAGCTGATCTGGGCAATCCTGATGGGGCCACCGAGCTGATCGGCTGATTCGCGCCCGACAATCATTTTCCCCAGATAGGACAGGGTCTGCTGAACGATAAAACCGGTTTCCCTGGTCCCCTTCCACAGGGCCGCAACCGGATTGAGCTTTCTGGTTTTCATATTGCGCGGACTATGAACCCCCAGCAAACCGATTGTCTTTTTCCGACCTGAACGACTTTTGATCACCTTTACGGACGGTGTTGCCGGAATGACCATTTTTGCACCATCGCGCAATACCAGAAAGGTCAGTTTCCGACCGGCACTGGCGCTGATGATTTTCTGCATGGCATTAAAACTGTTGACCGGCTTTTCATCAATACGAAGGATCACGTCACCTTCCCGAAAGCCGGCCCTGTCAGCGACACTGCCTGGAACAACGGCACCGATTTCGGGGGCGATATAGGGTTCAACGCCAAGCATGGCTATTTTGATCCGGTTGCCGAATGAATCGGTAATCTCCTTTTTTCGCGGTGTAACCGGCAAAACCAGTTGCTTTTCACCCCGCTGCACGACGAAGGAAAGTTTCGTATCGGCATTCACGCTGACAATGCGCTGCATGTCGCCAAAACTTTCAACCGGAGATCCGTCGATGGATTTCACAAGGTCAAGTTCCCTGAGGCCGGCCCTGTCGGCAACGCTGCCAGCCTGGACGCCGCCAATACGCGGCTCCATGATCGTTTCCCCGGCGAGCGTGTAAATCCCGGCAAAAATAACAATTGCGAGAATAAAATTGGCAATGGGACCGGCGGCGACCACGGCAGCCCTGTGCGCCAGCGGCTTGCCATGAAACAGGCCGTCGGCATCTTCTTCATCAAGGGTTTCAGGGGCTTTGGCGTTGGGGACGCTGGCGGCGTTTTCATCATCGACAAATTTCACATATCCGCCCAGTGGCAGCCAGGCAAAACGCCACCTGGTGCCATATTTATCATAAAATCCGTAAATCTCCCGACCAAAACCGATTGAAAAATCGGTCACCTTGACTCCGTACCAGCGCGCCACCAGAAAATGGCCCAGTTCATGAAAAAATACCACAACTGTCAGGACGAACAGAAATGGCAGTACATTTGTAAAAAGCAGCGAAAAATAGTGTGGAATCTGTGATATGAAATCCATCTGGCGGGGGTCCTTGTCTGTTGAATGGCGGATGATGTGAAGCCGAAACGGCTCCCAAATTACACTATAGCGGAAGATTGTGCCATTATTCGGGTGATATGGTCAATTTCGAGCACTTCTTCAACACTGCCTGGACATTCGTGTCCCTCCCTTGCCTGAACCTGCTCGATCATGCCCTCGCAAAAGGACGGGATTTCCGGAAATGTGAGTTTTTCGCCGAGAAACAAATCGACAGCGACTTCATTGGCCGCGTTCATGATTGTCGGGGCGTTGCCCCCGGCAAGAAGGGTCTCGCGCGCCAGTTTCAGGGCCGGAAACCGCGCCTCGTCCGGACTTTCAAAGCTCAGACCTGCGATTTTTGCAAGATCAAGCTGTTCAATCGGCGCCACCATGCGTTGCGGCCAGGAAAGGGCGTAGGCAATGGGCGTGCGCATATCCGGAACGCCAAGTTGCGCCACCACCGAGCCGTCCACATAGGAAACCATACTGTGAATGATGGACTGGGGATGGACGACAATATCAAGCTGTTCCGGGCCAACCGGAAACAGATGCAGGGCCTCGATCAGTTCCAGCCCCTTGTTCATCATTGTTGCCGAATCGATCGATATTTTGCGCCCCATCGACCAGTTCGGGTGTTTAAGGGCCTGCGCGGGTGTGACGTGACGCAACTGTTCGGCACTGAAGGAGCGAAACGGCCCCCCGGAGGCGGTCAGAATGATTTTACTGATCTGCTCCGACGGGCCGTTGTCAAGAGACTGAAAAACAGCCGAATGTTCCGAATCAACCGGTAAAAGCTGCGTCTTGTAATGTCCCACTTCGCGCATGAACAGCGCGCCAGCCGCAACAAGACATTCCTTGTTGGCGAGCGCCACCCGGTTCCCCTGTCTGACAGCAGCAAGCGTCGGTTTCAGCCCGGCGGCCCCCATAATTCCGGCCATCGTAATATCGGCGGGCAATGCCGCAGCTTCCAGCAGCCCCTGTTCGCCCGCTGCGACAGCCGTATCTGTGCCGGCCAGCGCCTCTTTCAGTTCGCCAAAAAGATTTTCCTCGCCAATGACCGCCAGTCGGGCGTCAAAACGACGCGCCAGTTCGGCCAGTTCGGCAACATTGCGATTGGCCGTCAGGGCAACAACCTGGAATTTGTCGCGGTTACGACCCACAAGATCAAGAGTGCTGGTGCCGATTGATCCGGTCGCCCCCAGAACCGTCAGGGTCTTTTTCGCCGATATATCGCAACCGACAGATGTTTCGCGCGAAATATCAGCTTCCATCAGCTTCCCCCGTTCCAGAGCAGCAGCGCCCTGCCGGCATGGGCCGGATCAAAATAAAGCGCGATCAGCGCCGCCGCCAGCGCTGCAAACATCAGGCCATCGACACGGTCGAACAGTCCGCCATGTCCGGGAATCAGATTGCTGGCATCCTTGATGTTATAATGACGTTTGAAAGCTGATTCAAAAAGATCGCCCAGTTGCGAAACAGCCCCGATAACAAGAGAGACAAGACCCAGTATAGCCGGTGAGGTTTGC
>JALXEI010000284.1:7261-12252 GCA_027069645.1 Hyphomicrobiales bacterium | reverse complement strand
GATCCGGGATCCAGGGGCAGCAAAGATGGAACAGGTTGAGAAAATGAATGAAAACAAAAGCATATCACTTGCGGCTCTGGCCCCGGCTCTGCGCGGCGCTTGACCGGGGCGCAGAACCCGAGCAAAACGCAAAGGTCAGACTTTTTGTGGTCTGGTATAACTGGCGCAATGGTGCAAAATTGTTGATGAACCGGTTTTGAGGAGATAAGAGGACTTTATATCAGCCCCAGCCCCTTGAAACTGGCATGCCCTTCGCGCGCCAGGATGATGTGATCGTGGACTGAAATGCCAAGGCTGCCTGCGACCCGGACAATTTCTTTTGTCATTTCGATATCGCCGCGCGAGGGTGTCGGGTCTCCGGAAGGATGATTGTGGGCCAGAATAATGGCTGTGGCGTTAAGTTCAAGGGCACGGCGACAGACCTCCCGGACATAGACGGGCGTATGATCAATGGTTCCGGTCTGTTGCACTTCATCCCGGATGAGACGGTTGCGTTTGTCAAGGAACAGAATTCTGAACTGTTCACGGGCTTCAAAAGCCATAGCAGCCCGGCAATGGTCGAGCACCTTGATCCATGAAGAGAGTATCGGCCGCTCGGCAACATCACTTTTTAACAGGCGTTTTGTCGAGGCGCGGATCAGGGCGAATTCGTAAATGGCCGCATCCTTGATGAATTTGATCTTGCGCAGTTCGCCTTCCGAGGCATTGAGCACTTCGGCAAAACTGCCAAAACGGGCCAGCAATTCCTTGGCGACCGGTTTGGTGTCGATGCGTGGCAGGGCGCGAAACAAAATGGCTTCCAGAAGTTCATAATCGGCGAGATTCTCACCCTCGCTTTCAAGCAGTTTTTTCTTCAGGCGGTCCCGATGGCCGTGATAGTGGGGTTTTGCTTTTTTGTTTTTTGGGGGAGCCGTTTCCGATGTTTCGGTGCTACTGGCGGCCATCTCCGGGGCTGGCAGTGGAACCAGTCCGGAAACGGGAATGTCATCAAAAAGAGGGTGATCTGTCTGACCATCAGCCTGCCAATCGGGAATAAGGCCAAGTTTTTTCGCATGTTTTCGCACGCGCTGTTCAGCTTCGTCTTCGCTGTTGTCCGATTCTGGCGGCTTTCCTGACATGGTGGAAACACTATATCTGTTCAGAGCGTAACATAAGGGGGCTTGTCCAGATTTTTCGGACTTTTGGTAAAGATCTCGCAGCCGCTGTCGGTGACCATGATGGAGTGTTCAAACTGGGCCGAGAGGCTTTTGTCACGGGTTACGGCTGTCCAGCCATCGCCCAGCACCTTGACATCGGCGCGCCCGAGATTGACCATCGGTTCAATCGTGAAACACATGCCGGTGGTCAGAGGCGTGCCCGTGCCGGGGTCGCCATAATGCAGAATATTGGGCTGTGTGTGGAACCGGCGACCGAGGCCGTGCCCGCAAAATTCGCGGACGATGGAACAATTTTGAGACTCGGCATAACTCTGGATCGCATGGCCGATATCGCCCGTTGTCGCGCCATCCCTGACCACGGCGATGCCGCGCATCAGACATTCCCAGGTAATGTCGATCAGTCTTTCAGCCTTGCGTGATATCTCCCCGACCGGATACATGCGACTGCTGTCGCCATGCCAGCCATCCTTGATCAGCGTGACATCGAGATTGATGGTATCGCCTTCTTTCAGAACCCGCGAACCGGGAATGCCGTGGCAGACAACATGGTTGAGCGAGGTGCAGATAGAACCTTTGAAGCCGCGATAGTTGAGGGGAGCGGGAATCGCGCCGTGGTCGAGGGCAAATTCGAGCGCCAGGCGATCAAGGTCTTTTGTGCGAACGCCCGGTTTTACATGCTCCACCAGCATGTCAAGGGCTTCGGCGGTCAGGCGTCCGGCAAGGCGCATGCCTTCAAGACGTTCTTCCTGGCTGAAATCTTCCTCGTTGAGGGATGCGGATTTATCCAGTGTGCTCATGGGGCTGTCTTTCGTTGAAGCTGGTGAAACCTGTGAGGATATGCCGGGGCATACGGTTTCTTTGCTTGACTATACAAAGTGAAACGTTAGTTCTCAATCGAAGAATGACACCGATCCCGAGATGGTGTCGAAATGCGGCTGGTGACAGAGCGAAAAAACGGGGCGCTTGACAAAAGATTGTGCTCGTGTGCTTTTGCGCACAAAACCGGGAATGGCGGAGAATTATTTATGACCCATGAATATCGTACCCACAATTGTGGTGAGCTTGGTCGGAAAAATGTTGGCGAACAGGTGCGTCTGTCCGGCTGGGTCCATCGCATCAGGGATCATGGTGGTTTGCTGTTTATCGATTTGCGGGATCATCACGGCCTGACGCAGTGTGTGGTCGAGCCGGATTCGGGAGAATTCGCCAAAGCGGAAACTGTCCATGCCGAATGGGTGGTGCGTATTGACGGGCCGGTGGTGGCGCGAGACGAGGAGGCCATCAACAGGGAACTGGCCACCGGCGAAATCGAGGTGCGGATCGTAAAACTTGAAATATTGTCGAAAGCCGAGGAATTGCCTTTGCCGGTTTTTGGCGAGCCGGATTATCCCGAGGACATTCGTCTCAAATATCGCTTTCTTGACCTGCGTCGCGATACGCTGCACGCCAATATTGTCAAGCGCTCGCAAATCATCTCTTCCATGCGCAACCGCATGGTGCAGCAGGGGTTTATGGAATATCAAACACCGATTCTGACGGCTTCATCGCCGGAAGGAGCACGTGATTTTCTGGTGCCTTCGCGTGTTCATCCGGGCAAGTTTTATGCTTTGCCACAGGCCCCGCAGCAGTTCAAGCAATTGATCATGATGGCCGGGTTTGACCGCTATTTCCAGATTGCCCCCTGCTTTCGCGATGAGGATGCACGGGCGGATCGTTCGCCGGGCGAGTTTTATCAGCTTGATATTGAAATGAGCTTTGTCACCCAGGAAGATGTTTTCGAGGCCATAGAACCCGTTTTGCTCGGACTTTTTGAAGAGTTTGGCGAGGGTAAAAAGGTCGCCGAAGAGTTCCCGAAAATCCCGTTTGACGAGGCATTCCGCAAATATGGGTCCGACAAGCCCG
This sequence comes from Hyphomicrobiales bacterium, assembly GCA_027069645.1. Classification (GTDB taxonomy): domain Bacteria; phylum Pseudomonadota; class Alphaproteobacteria; order Rhizobiales; family JAKIUO01; genus JAKIUO01. Next base: position 9,193 of record JALXEI010000284.1, on the reverse strand, counting down.
ATCTGCGCAACCCCATCGAGATGCAGGAAGTGTCGGAACATTTCAGGGGCGGTGGCTTTGGTATTTTCGCCGGGATTCTCGACAAGGACGAGAAAAACGCCATATGGGCGATACCGGCCCCGACTGGAGGGAGCCGGGCCTTTTGTGATCGCATGAATGGCTGGGCGCAAAAGGAAGAAAAACAGCCGGGTCTGGCCTATATTTTCTGGAGAAGAACACTACCTATTGATGGCCCAATTGATCAACAGATGTTTGAAAATTTGTCTCAAGAAAAAAAGTTGGAGTATTGGGAAGAGCATGCAATTTATGAAGGTGCTGGTCCGGTAGCCAAAAATCTTGGTCCGGAACGAACTGAGGAAATGCGTAAACAGCTTAAATTAGGAGAAGGTGATGCGGTGTTTTTCGCCGCAGGCAATCCGAAAGACTTTGCCGAATTTGCCGGACGGGCGCGCAATCGCGTGGGCAGCGAACTGAAACTGACTAGGGAAGACGAGTTCCGTTTTTGCTGGATTGTCGATTTCCCCATGTATGAATGGGATGAAGAAAACAAAAAGATCGATTTTTCCCACAATCCCTTTTCCATGCCGCAAGGCGGGCTTGAGGCGCTTGAAGCGGCCAAAACAGATGAAGATCTGCTGGCCCTGAAAGCATATCAATATGATATAGTCTGCAACGGGATAGAGTTGTCATCAGGTGCTATCCGAAATCATCTGCCGGAAATCATGTATAAAGCCTTTGAAATCGCGGGCTACGAAAAAGAGGTGCTGGAAGAAAAATTCGGTGGCATGTTGCGTGCCCTGCAATATGGGGCCCCGCCACATGGCGGTATTGCGCCGGGTGTCGATCGCATTGTCATGCTGTTGTGCGGCGAACCCAATATTCGCGAAGTGACCATGTTCCCGATGAATCAGCAGGCGGAGGATTTGCTTATGGGCGCACCTGATACTGTCAGTAATGAACAGTTGCGCGAACTGCATATACGTCTCAATTTGCCGAAAGTAAAAACGGATAGTTGAGTATTAGGGAGTTGTTAGGGATAATTCGATAGTATTTATTTATCCAGTTCCAACTGGTAGAACAGATGGCAGATATGTCGTTCTGTTCGACGCCTCCCTGTAAACTTCTCGAGCCGTCCTTTTAAAGGACGGCTCTTTTTTGTTGCTTCGCATGACTGGCAAATACGGGATTGGCGGCTGATTAACATTAATGTCACCACAATGTTGTAGAATAATAGCGTAAAGTGATTCGTTTGTGCTACTGTGCGTGTATGTGCAGGTAAAAAAGTGGGTTGTCTCAATGGGTTTGAATAAAGTTGCAGATCGTGATGATGTAAACGGCGCCGAGGCCATATCCTTCGGCGAAAAATATGTTGAGTCTGACAGTTTCAAAAACGTGTTTCGTGAAGGCATGGCACTGGTGGAAGAAGCTGCCGGTTATCTTGAAGGCAGCGGACGACTGGAAGCCAAAAGACTGAGCCCGGAACTGTCCTTTGCCTATGCAACTGAAAGTATGCGTCTGACCACAAGGTTGATGCAACTGGCCTCATGGCTGCTGATCCGTCGTGCCGTCAATGAAGGCGAGATGACACTGGAACAGGCTGAAGAAGAAGAGCACAAGGTCAAACTCCAGGCCATAGGCTCTCTGGCCCGCGCCAAAGGTTATGAAGATCTTCCTGAAAACATGCGTGATCTGGTCGAACGCAGTCTGCGTTTTTATGACCGGATACTGAAGCTTGACCGCATGATCCGCCAGAATCCCGATGAGGAAAAGGCTGAAGACGAAGAAAGCAATCCGCTGAGTCATCATTTTGGACGCCTGAAAGCGGCTTTTGAAAGGGATGACTGATTGCCTGAAATGCTGATGACCAAACAGGGCTCGCATATTTGCGAGCCTTTTTCGTTGTGTTTTGCGCTTCAAACCCCGATGCTGGTC
>JALXEI010000284.1:0-7251 GCA_027069645.1 Hyphomicrobiales bacterium | reverse complement strand
TTTTTCCAGCAGGGCTGGAGCACGAGGCGACGTGGTACCGGTACCACCAGCCGAGTGATCCGGTGCTGCCGGAAAAAAGCGCCCGGCCCTTCGGGTGGGGCATAGCGGCCCATCTGGCTGGCATTTTGCGCTTGCAAGATACGAAGTATCGAGCGGCGCACAATCTACCAGCCATATGAGCCGCTATGATCCCATGCAATGGGTCAATATCAAGGGCGGTTGGTATAATATTGACACCTGAACCGGCACAATCGCATAAAATACCGACTGTCATTGCGCCGGAAAGGAGTGGAAAACCGCGGTTTGTCAATTCCGGGGCATGTATCTTCCCTGTGCTGTTTCGCGGACGGCTTCTCACCAGAGACGAGAAAAGAGAAATGGATAAATTTTCAGAATTTGAACTCGACAATCCGGTCCTGCCCGAATGGATTGACGAAAAGGCGCTCGCCAGCGGGGGCTACCCTTACAAAAAACGCATGAAAAACGGGGATTATCTGAGACAGTTGCATTTGCTGCATATCGAACTCGCCAAATTGCAGCGCCATATCAGTGATCAGGGCGAGCGACTGGTGATATTGTTCGAGGGGCGCGATGCCGCGGGCAAGGGCGGTTCCATCAAGCGATTTATGGAACATCTCAACCCCCGTTCGGCGAAAGTTGTTGCCCTCGCCAAGCCAACGGATGCGGAGCAGGGGCAATGGTATTTTCAACGCTATATCGCCCATCTGCCGACCAAAGGCGAGATGACCCTGTTTGATCGCTCATGGTACAATCGCGCCGGTGTCGAACCGGTCATGGGATTTTGTACACCCGGGCAGCATGAAACCTTTTTGCGCGAAGCGCCGGAATTCGAGAAAATGCTGCAACGCGAGGGTATCAGACTGTTCAAGTTCTGGCTGACAATCGGTCGGGAAATGCAGATGAAGCGCTTTCACAAGAGGCGTCACGATCCGCTTAAACAATGGAAACTGTCGCCCATTGACCTTAAATCCATTCCCCTGTGGGATGAATATACAAAAGTGATCAAGCAAATGCTGCATCATACCCACCTTCCCGATACGCCCTGGAATATCATCAGATCCAACGACAAGCGGCGGGCAAGGCTGGCCATTATCCGCAAGGTTTTGAGTGAAAGTGATTATCACGGAAAAAATGTGGATGTGATCGGCGAGGCAGATCCTGAAATTGTCGGGAATACACCGGCTTTTTTGCTGTCGGCCTGATGCCGTGTGTGGCAAAGGCTGCGACAGATTGATTTCGAGGCTTGAAAAACCTGAGTAATTTACTATGTTATTAGTCGGAATTACATAGATGGCGCGTTTTCCGGCGCCGGGAAAATGAAAGAGGACAATATTAATGGTTGATTTGCCGGCAAGGGATGGCGATGGCTATCTTCTGGATATGGGTGACTGGACTGAGGAAGTGGGCAAGGCAATGGCCGAAGCAGACGGTGTTGAGCTGGATGAAGCGAAATGGCGTCACATCATGAAGGCGCGCGAGGCCTTTGAAGAGAGCCAGTCGGTTATGCCCATTCGCAAATTTGCCAAATATGTTGGCGAAGACAAGAAAGACATGTTCAAAATGTGGAATACCGGCCCCATGAAGCCGATTACCAAATATGGCGGCCTGCCCAAACCGACGGGCTGCGTGTAGGCAGATACGGTCGGAACTTTTGAAAAACCGGTGGCACATTTTCCGCCATCGGCTTTTTGTCGTTTATACCAGAACGCAAAAAGCCTGACTTTTGTATTTTGCTCGGATTCGTAAACGGCATTGCTCCCCGGACAAGCGATAGCGCAGAGCCGGGGTCCAGAGCCGCAAGTGATATGCTTTTGTTTTTGTTCATTTTCTCAACATATTCCGTATTTACCGCCCCTGGATCCCGGATCAGCGCTGTCGCTTGTCCGGGAAGCGAAATATCGAGGCAAGAGGAGAAACGTGAGTCAATCTTTTTGCACTCTGGTATTAAACGATTTTCAGCAGCACATGGCGTTTCTTGCCGAGCGACAGTTTGATGATGCCCTCGTTGCTGATGTCGTCGCCATGCAGAAGTGCTTTTTCATCGTCGATTTTTTCATCATTGACTTTGACGGCACCACCCCTGATGTGGCGGCGCGCTTCGCCATTTGAACCAGCCAGACCGGCCTTGACAAGGGCGGTGAGCAAGCCCAGACCGTTGTCAAGTTCGCCAGCACCTATTTCAACGGTCGGCAGGCCTTCGGCCATATGACCCTGTTCAAAGGTTTTGCGAGCGGTTTCGGCGGCATCAGCTGCCTTTTCCTCACCATGTGCCATTTTGCAGGCCTCGGTGGCGAGGATTTTCTTGGCCTCGTTGAGTTCCGCCCCTTCAAGTTTCTCCAGTCGTTCGATTTCGTCCAGCGGCAATTCGGTGAACAGGCGCAAAAAACGCCCGACATCGGCGTCCTCGGTGTTGCGCCAGAACTGCCAGTAATCATAGGGCGAGAGCATGTCTTCATTAAGCCAGACGGCCCCTTTGGCGGTCTTGCCCATCTTGGCCCCTGACGAGGTGGTCAAAAGGGCGGTGGTCAGGGCATAGAGTTCTGCCCCCTCGACGCGGCGCCCCAGTTCGATGCCATTGATGATATTGCCCCACTGGTCCGAGCCGCCCATTTGCAGATTGCAGCCGGTCTGGCGGTAAAGCTCCAGAAAATCATAGGCCTGAAAGATCATATAGTTGAATTCGAGAAAGGTCAGCGGCTGTTCCCGGTCAAGGCGCTGTTTGACCGATTCAAAGGTCAGCATGCGGTTGAGGGTAAAGTGACGGCCATAATCACGCAGAAAATCCACATAGTTGAGTTTTAAAAGCCAGTCGGCATTGTCCAGCATGAGTGCGTCGGACGGCCCGTCGCCAAAGGTCAAAAAGCGCTCGAATACCTTGCGGATGCTCTGCTTGTTGGCCTCGATCTGCTCGTCAGAAAGCAATTGCCTTGTCTCGTCCTTGCCCGACGGATCACCGACCTTGGTGGTGCCGCCACCGATCAGGACAATGGGTTTCAGGCCGCTTTGCTGCAATTTGCGCAGCATCATGATGCCCAGCAGATTGCCCACATGCAGCGATTTGGCGGTGCAGTCAAAGCCGACATAGGCAGTGATCTCGCCCTTTGCCGCTTTTGCGTCCAGTTCTTCTTCATTGGAACATTGATGGATATAACCGCGCGCGCTCATGGTGCGCAAAAAATCTGATTTATAGCTGGTCATGGTCTCGATGATGTATGATTGTTGATATGATCAGCGATAAATGCACCAGGGAGCGCCAATGAGCAAGGTTTTTACAGCAATCGGTCTGATGAGTGGCACTTCGATGGACGGGATTGACGCGGCAATCATCAAAACGGATGGCGAAGACGGGGTGGAACGTACACCGGAGCGCAATTTGCATGTCCCCTATACGGCGGCACAGCGTGATTTGCTGGAAAGGGCCTGTGCGGAGGCGGCCCGGAAGGGGGCGAAAGCCGATGTGGTCGCGCAGGCGGCATCCCTGGTGGTTGATACACATGTAAAAGCTGTTGAAGAACTCCTGACCCAGTCGCAGATGGAGCCTGCGCAAATTGATGTCATTGGGTTTCACGGTCACACGGTCCTGCATCGACCGGATGAGGGCCTCACGATTCAGATTGGCGATGGCGCACTGCTGGCCTTTGATGCGACTATTCCTGTCGTTTCGAATTTGCGACAGGCTGACATAAAGGCAGGCGGGCAGGGGGCACCGCTTGTGCCGGTCTATCATCAGGCTCTGGTGAAACAGACGGGGCTGGAATTACCGGTCGCCGTGCTGAATGTCGGTGGGGTGGCCAATGTCACTTATGTGGGAGAGGATGGCGAGCTGATTGCTTTTGACACGGGCCCCGGCAATGCGCTGATCGATGACTGGGTAAGACAGCACGGGGCAGGGCACATGGATAAAGGCGGGGCCATTGCCGCAAAGGGGCGGGTCAAGGAAAGCGTGCTGTCGCGCCTGCTGGCGGACCCTTATTTTTCGCAGGATGTGCCCAAATCGCTTGACCGCAATCATTTTTCACTTGAACCGCTGCAAGGCATGTCGCTGCAATGGGGGGCCATGACCCTGACGTCTTTTACGGCGCTGGCAGCCTCAAGAGCCGATTTCTTCTTTCCGGCCCCGCCGAAAAAATGGATCATTTGCGGGGGTGGCACGCACAATCCTGTTTTGATGACAGAGTTTCAAAAACGCCTGTCCGGGGAGGTTTTGACCGCCGGAGAGCTCGGCTGGTCTTCCGATTTTATGGAGGCTGAAGCCTTTGCCTATCTGGCGGTGCGCTCGCTGAAAGGCCTTCCCCTGACCTTTCCGGGAACAACAGGCGCAAGCGTGCCGCAAATCGGGGGTGTTTTACATCGGCCACAGGTGTGATGCATTTGTGTCGAAGGCCTCCCGATCCGCCACTTTTATGCCACAAAGTCTCTGACAATTTCTGCAAATCATTCATGTGCTTCGTTTTCTCGAAGTCTGATCAGTCAGAAACTGTTGCAGCCGGCGTCGTGCGGGATTAAACGAATGGAAGTCTGTAATCGGGCAGTTCCGACAGAGCTGCCGTTATTCTTCCTGAAATTTACGCGAATGCGAGACCAATATGACCAAATTTGACAAGTCGAAACTGCCCAGCCGCCATGTAACCGAAGGCCCCGAGCGCGCACCTCATCGTTCCTACTATTATGCAATGGGCATGACAGAAGAACAGATCCATCAGCCGCTCGTTGGCGTTGTGTCCTGCTGGAACGAAGCGGCTCCCTGCAATATTGATCTGATGCGTCAGGCCCAGGCGGCAAAACGCGGCGTTCTGGAGGCTTCGGGAACGCCGCGCGAGTTTTGCACCATTACCGTAACCGATGGTATTGCAATGGGGCATCAGGGCATGAAGAGTTCGCTCATTTCGCGTGAAGTGATTGCAGACAGCGTTGAGCTGACCATGCGGGGGCACTGCTATGACGCGATGGTGGGAATTGCCGGTTGTGACAAGTCGCTCCCCGGAATGATGATGACAATGGTGCGGCTCAATGTCCCGAGTGTGTTCATGTATGGCGGCTCCATATTGCCTGGACGCTACAAGGGTAAGGATGTGACCGTTGTCGATGTCTTTGAAGGCGTTGGAAAATTCAGCGCTGGCAAGATGAGCGAAAGTGAACTGTGTGAACTGGAAGGCGTGGCCTGTCCGAGTTCGGGGTCCTGCGGGGGTCAGTTTACCGCTAATACAATGGCCTGCGTGTCGGAAGCGATCGGACTTGCATTGCCCGGCTCTGCCGGTGCGCCCGCCCCCTATGAATCGCGTGATCAATATGCCGAACTGTCTGGCAAGGCGGTCATGGATTGCATCAAAAACAATATTCGTCCCCGTGATATCGTCACGCGCAAGGCGCTGGAAAATGCGGCAACGATTGTCGCAGCAACCGGCGGTTCCACCAATGCCGCCCTGCATCTCCCGGCCATTGCCAACGAGATCGGTCTGGATTTCGATCTGTTTGATGTGGCGGAAATTTTCCGCAGGACGCCCTATCTCGCCGACCTCAAGCCGGGTGGCAAATATGTTGCCAAGGATGTGTATGACATCGGCGGCGTGCCGGTGATCATGAAAGTGCTGCTGGATGGCGGTTTCCTGCATAAGGATTGCATTACGGTTACCGGAAAAACCATCGCAGAGAACCTTGAAAAGGTCACATTCTCCAGCGATCAGAAGGTTGTCTATCCGGTTGACATGCCCCTGTCGAAAACAGGCGGGGTTGTGGGTCTCAAGGGGTCGCTTGCGCCCGATGGTGCGATTGTAAAGGTGGCCGGTCTTCAGAAATTGCAGTTTACGGGGCCTGCCCGCTGTTTTGACTGCGAGGAAGATGCTTTCGAGGCTGTAAAGAACAACGAATATGATGATGGCGACGTCATTGTCATTCGCTATGAAGGACCAAAGGGGGGACCGGGAATGAGAGAAATGCTGTCCACAACAGCCGCTCTTTACGGTCAGGGTGTCGGCGACAAGGTGGCACTGATTACCGATGGCCGCTTTTCCGGCGGGACCCGGGGATTCTGCATCGGTCATGTGGGACCGGAAGCCGCGGATGGCGGACCAATTGCCCTTTTGCGCGATGGTGACATGATCACAATCGATGCGGAAACGGGTGTTCTTGATGTCGATTTGAGTGCTGAAGAACTGGAAAACAGAAAAAAAGAATGGGTTGCCCCAAAAAATCCATATCAGAGTGGTACCCTGTGGAAGTACGCGCAGCAGGTGGGGCCGGCGCGATATGGAGCGGTAACGCATCCAGGCGGCAAAGCGGAAGTCGAATGTTATGCGGATGTATGAGTTGTTTGAAGACGCGGGGACAATCGGGAGAAATGTCCTGATAAAGGTGGTCGTGGGGCCGCTTCTGTTGCTGGCAGCCATTTCCGGCGTGTCGGCAGTGGAACATGCGCCGCGCTCGGAGGACCTCGACCCTGCGGCATTTGAGGATCTGACAACCCAGCTTAAATTTTCCTCACCGCTGGAGGCCTACAGACAGGGCAAGGCGGCTTTTGATGAGGGATGGTACAGCCTTGCTTTGCCGGCATTGCGCTTTGCTTCGCAGCGTGGCGTATTCGGTGCCCGTTTGAAGCTGGCCAAGATGTACGAACTGGGACTGGGGGTGTCCGTTGATCAGGCGGCGGCTTTCGATCTGTACAAGAATATTTCCGAAAAACACTGGAATATTTCGAGTTTCAATCCGGCTGCCCCTTATATCGGTGAGGCTCTCGCATCTCTGGGGATTTACTATCTTAACGGTATCAAGGAGATCGGCCTGAAACCGGATGCGCGCCGGGCGGCAACCTATTTTACCCATGCAGCGCAGTTTTTCAGAAATCCGCGGGCTCAGTATCAACTGGCCAAACTTTATCTCTCCGGGCAGGGGGTGCGTAAAAATGTACGTCGCGCGGTTGCCTGGCTTACGAATGCCTCGCGCAAGAAATACGCACCGGCCCAGGCGCTTCTCGGTCAGTTGTTCTGGGAAGGTACGCTGGTGCCCAAACGGCAGATCAAGGCTCTCGCTCTTTTGACAATGGCCTGTGAAAATGCCGGACCTGCCGACAGTGAATGGATCAACGAGCTCAATAAAACAATTGTTGCAGCCGCTGATCCAAAAACCCGCCAGAAGGCCAAAACGGCTGTGGCCCGATGGGTGAAAATATACAGACCGCGGGTGATGAGACGTGTTGTCATCCGCAAGGAAGTACGTATCGGCCGCAGACCTGCC
>JALXEI010000283.1 GCA_027069645.1 Hyphomicrobiales bacterium | reverse complement strand
AGAGACACCGCGATCACTGGTGGAGATCTTGCGGGACAGCAAAATTCGCATTGCGATTCTGACCGGTACAATATCTCACGGTGTTATGATGTTTGGCATGACGGCCGTTCCGGTTGCCATGATCGCCTGCAATCATTCGGTGGGCGAGGCGGCCACGGTTATTCAGGTTCATTTGCTGGCCATGTATCTGCCGGGCTTTTTTACCGGTCATCTGATCAACCGTTTTGGGGTCGAACGGATCATGCTGACCGGACTTGTTTTGCTTGCGATCGCCGGGAGCATCGCTCTTGGTGGTGTTGAACTGTCGCGATTTGCGCTTGCGATGGGGGTTCTGGGGCTGGGCTGGAACCTTTCCTTTGTGGGGGCAACGTCGCTGTTGACACAATGCTATCGCCCTTCAGAGCGCGGTCTCGTACAGGGTTTCAACGAGATTGTTGTCTTCGGTTTTGTGGCGCTCGCTGCCTTGATGGCCGGGCCTGTTTTGCACCGGGGCGGCTGGGCTGCGGTCAATATCACGCTGATGCCTTTTGTTGTTGCCGCTATCGCTGTTGTCATCTGGCTGTTTGTCCGCGACAGACGCGCTGCATCCGTTTCCTCTGTCTGATTTTGTATGCCCGAAAGATGGACATAATTGTCATATTTGAATTTGACTTCAGCCCTGCTATAAAGCGCCGACTTGATTCATATCAGAGCATTGCGATGTAAAGTGGAGTATGACCGCCCGGACCGCAGCCTGTCGTGGAGGGCGACGACTGATGTGTTTTTCGTACTGTATCGACTGCAAGAACAACCTTGGGGGGACATTGAATGACCGAAAATATAATGTATTTGATAATGGCGGGGGGTATCCTGTCTGTTCTTTATGGTATCTGGGCCAGCCGTGCCGTGCTGGCTGCTGATCCGGGCAACAAGCGCATGCAGGAAATTGCCAGCGCCATTCAGGAAGGCGCAACAGCCTATCTCACCCGCCAGTATACAACCATTGCTATTGTAGGTGCGGTGATCTTCATTGTCCTTGCCATTTTGCTGGGGATGCCACAGGCCATTGGTTATGCGATCGGGGCCATTTTGTCCGGCGCCGCCGGTTTCATCGGCATGTTGATCTCCGTGCGTGCAAATGTGCGCACCACTCAGGCTGCCAGCCGCTCGCTTGGAGCCGGTCTGGACATCGCTTTTCGCGCTGGCAGTGTCACCGGTCTGCTGGTGGCCGGTCTGGCGCTGCTTGGTGTTGCGGTCTACTTTTTCGTTCTGACGCAGGTGCTGGGCTATGCACCAACGGACCGTCTTGTCATTGATGCGCTGGTATCGCTTGGTTTCGGGGCGTCGCTGATTTCCATTTTTGCCCGTCTTGGCGGCGGCATCTTCACGAAAGGTGCCGATGTCGGGGGCGATCTTGTGGGCAAGGTCGAGGCTGGTATTCCCGAAGACGATCCGCGCAACCCGGCCACAATCGCTGATAATGTAGGGGACAATGTGGGTGACTGTGCCGGTATGGCTGCCGATTTGTTCGAAACCTATGTCGTCACCATCGTCGCGACAATGGTGCTCGCCTCGATCTTCTTTGCGGCGACAGGCCAGGCCCTGACTCTGATGCTGTACCCGATGGCCATTGGTGCAGCCTGTGTTGTAACGTCCATCATCGGGACATTCTTTGTGCGTCTCGGGGCCAACCAGTCGATTATGGGGGCCCTTTACAAGGGCTTTATTGCCGCCGGTGTTCTGTCGATCCCGGCCCTCTGGTTTGTTACCGACAGGCTGGTGGGGATGGAGACAAGGCTGATTGCCCAGGGCCTGTCCTTTACCGGCATGAGCCTGTTTGTCTGTGGCATCATCGGTCTTGTTGTCACAACACTGATCATCGTCATTACCGAATATTACACAGGCACCAATTACCGGCCGGTGCGCTCGATCGCTGCGGCCTCGACAACCGGTCATGGTACCAATGTTATTCAGGGGCTGGCGATTTCGATGGAAGCGACAACCATTCCGGCGCTCATTATTATCGCCGGGATCATCTCCACCTACATGGTTGCCGGTCTGTTCGGTATTGCCATCTCGGTCACCACCATGCTGGCGCTGGCCGGTGTTGTGGTTGCGCTTGATGCCTTTGGCCCGGTGACGGACAATGCCGGTGGTATTGCCGAAATGGCCGAATTGCCTGAAGAAGTGCGCAAGACCACGGATGCGCTGGATGCGGTGGGTAACACCACAAAGGCGGTGACCAAGGGCTATGCGATCGGTTCGGCTGGTCTGGGGGCTCTGGTGCTGTTTGCCGCCTTTACCCAGGACCTTGATTTCTTCACGGCCAACGCCACTGAACATCCCTATTTTACCGGTATCGGGGCCATCGATTTTTCCCTGAAAAATCCTTATGTGGTTGCCGGGCTGTTCTTTGGCGGTCTGTTGCCCTATCTGTTCGCGGCGATGGGCATGACCGCTGTCGGCCGTGCGGCAGGGGCCATTGTTGAAGAGGTGCGTCGCCAGTTCAAGGCCAAACCCGGCATCATGAAGGGGGAGGACAAACCCGATTACGGTGCAGCCGTTGACATGCTTACCAAAGCGGCAATCCGGGAAATGGTTATACCCTCCATGCTGCCCGTGCTGGCGCCGGTGGCGCTTTATTTCGGCATGCTGGGGATTTCCGGTTCGAGGGCTCAGGCTTTTGCTTCCGTCGGGGCGATGTTGCTGGGTGTGATTGTTACCGGTCTGTTCGTTGCCATCTCCATGACCGCCGGTGGCGGGGCCTGGGACAATGCCAAAAAATATATCGAGGACGGCAATCTCGGTGGCAAGGGCTCCGATGCGCATGCCGCTGCTGTGACCGGTGATACGGTGGGCGATCCCTACAAGGATACCGCCGGTCCCGCCGTCAACCCGATGATCAAAATCACCAACATTGTGGCCCTGTTGCTGCTCGCCGTGCTGGCGCACTAGGGTATGATGACAAGGTAAAAACACAGGGCAGGGGCACGTGGTGCGTCCCTGTCCTTTCTTTTTGTCCCCTGGAATTATTGTTGCCCAAGCCAGCGTCTGAAATCTGTCAGGGCGCGATGGCAATTGGCCTCTTTGCGAGCAATGCCTTTTTGTTTGCCCCGGAGCTTGCGTCCGTTCTCGTCAGTTTTGGGGATTTCAACAGGGGGAAACAGCCCAAAATTGACATTCATGGGCTGAAAACTCTTTTTTTCGGCAAGATGGCCGCCGGTTATATGCTCAATCAGCGCCCCGTGTGCTGTTGTCACCGGTGGTGGTGGCAGGGGGGATGTCCCTTGCTGAAGTTCGCGCGCGGCAAACCGACCGGCCAGCAGGCCCGTTGCGGCGGATTCCACATACCCTTCAACACCGGTAATCTGCCCGGCAAAACGCAGGGCAGGCTCTTTGTGAAGGCGGAGGGATTTGTCCAGAAGCTCCGGGCTGTTGAGGAATGTATTTCTGTGAAGGCCGCCAAGACGGGCAAAGACCGCCTTTTCAAGTCCGGGGATCTTGCGAAAAATGCGGGTCTGTTCACTATAAACCAGCTTGGTCTGGAAGCCCACCATATTCCACAGGCTGCCAAGCGCATTATCCTGACGCAATTGAAGAACAGCATGGGGTTTGATATCGGGATTGTGGGGGTTGGTCAGTCCGACGGGCTTCATGGGACCGTGACGCAATGTTTCCGGTCCCCGTTCGGCCATGACCTCTATGGGCAAACAGCCATCAAAATAGGGCGTGTTTTTTTCCCAGTCCCTGAATTCGGTTTTTTCCCCCGTGAGCAGGTCATGAACAAATGTGTTATATTGCTGTTCATCAAGAGGGCAGTTTATATAGTCTGCCCCCGTACCGCCAGGCCCCGGCTTGTCATAGCGTGATTGAAACCAGACCTTTTCAAAGTCGATACTGTCTTTGTGGATGATCGGTGCGATGGCATCAAAAAACGCCAGTTCATCATATCCCGTCAAAGCTCCGATGGCCTCTCCCAGCGCGTCCGATGTCAGGGGACCGGTGGCGACAATCGTTGAAGGGGCGTTTTCCAGGGGCAACTGTTTGATTTCCCCGGTTTTGATCGTAATCAGTTCATGTGATTGAAGTTTCGCGGTTACAAAGTCCGAGAACGCTTCCCGGTCAACGGCCAAAGCCCCGCCAGCCGGGAGTTTTGTCGCATCGGCAGCCTGCATGATCAGTGAATTGGCCAGTCGCATTTCCTCATGCAGAAGGCCGACGGCATTTCGACCATGATCATCCGAGCGAAAGGAATTGGAACAGACAAGTTCGGCACAACCGCCGCCCTTGTGTGCATCGGTCATTTTTTGGGGCCGCATTTCATGCAACACCACATGGTACCCGCCAGAGGCGATTTGCCAGGCGGCTTCGGAACCGGCCAGTCCGGCCCCGATCACATGTACTGTTCTGTTTTCCGGCATGGGATGCCCCTTCAAATCGGAAAAAAGTCCGTCAGAACCCGCCGCAGGCCTCCAAAAATACAAGGATTGCCATGTGACTGTTACGATGAGACTATTTTACCCCTTTGCACATTGTCTTAGTGTGCTAAACAGAGGAGAAAAACAATCAAATTCGCCCGAATTCGCCCGATTTTATATTAATGATGGAACAATTGCGGGTTTGTCATCAGGAAAGGCAGGATATCAATGCCAACAAATTCCGATAAATCAGGGAAAGGTGTCAGGGAAATGGCGCGCCGGGTCAATGCCGGGGCCAGACACCTGGCACTTGATGCGGTTGTTGCCGCACGACATGTTGCCTTCAATTTCCGGGGGATGGGGCGCGGCAAAGGCGGTTTTGCCAGGGGGGTGCCGATTGTCCGGAACTTCTTCTTTTTTTTACGCGAAAAACGCTGGTTTTTTTTCTCCCTGATTATCGGCGCCCTGATCCTGACATTTCCGGCACCTGCCGGTCTTTCGCATGAAGGCCATATTGTACTGGCCATGTCGATTATGGCTGTCATCCTGTTTGTTACCGAGCCCATTCCCCTGCCAACCGTCGCATTACTGATTATAGTCGGGCAGGTGCTGTTGCTGGGTACGGATTCAACAGTTGTCGCCAAATCCCTGATGAGTGACAGTGTTCTGTTCATTATGGGATCACTGATGCTAGCTGTTGCTGTCGTGAAACAAAAACTCGACAAGCGCATCGCCTTTTTGATTGTCAGGGTTACAGGAACCCGAACAGCCAGCATCGCTGTGGGAATCTCTGTGGTATCGGGATTGCTGGCCTCTGTAATTGGCGAACACACTGTTGCCGCCATGATGCTGCCGGTCGCGATTACGCTGATTACATTGACTTCTGATGATCCCAGGGCTGTTCGTAACCTCGCGGCGGTTTTGTTGTTTTCTATTTCCTATGGCTGTTCGGTTGCCGGAATCGGGACGCCATCGGGCGGGGCGCGAAATGCCATCATGATCGGTTACTGGAAAGAATTTTTCTTTGATCCGGGCAATCCCGAGACTCAAAAATATATAATCGATTATATGCGCTGGATTATCTATTGCTACCCTGTTTTTCTCGCTCAGCTCCCCTTTGTGACAATGATTTTGCTTTATACCTTCAAACCGGAATATTCAAATCTGTCGCGGGCCGTAGTCAAGCTGCGCCAGCAGATCGCTGACGAGGGGCCCATGAAACAGGGGGACTGGGTTGCCATACTGGTCTTTTTTCTGACGTTCCTTGGCTGGATCATGTTTTCGGATACAATTGGGCTGGGAACAGTGGCGATTGCCGGGGCGGCGGCTTTTCTGATTATCGGCCTTGTTCACTGGCATGATGTCAATAACGGGGTGAACTGGGGTGTTGTGCTGCTCTATGCGGCGGCGATTTCTCTGGGCGTACAGATGAAGGATACCGGCGCTGCCGGCTGGATTGCGACAAGTTTCAGGGATATGCTGGCACCGGTTGGCGTCGATAGCGGGATCCCCCTGTGGGTTGCCCTTTCCGGTTTGACGACGGCTGTGACCAATACCATGTCGAACGGGGCGGCTGTTGCCGTGCTGGGACCAATTGTGCTGCAACTTGCGCAGGCCGCCGGTGAAAGCCCGATCATCATCGGATTTATTACGGCCGTGTCGTCGGCCTTTGCCTATCTGACGGTTATCGGTACGCCAGCCTGTACCATTGTCTATTCGTCGGGCTATCTGAAAACGACCGATTTTCTCGTTGTCGGTGTCCGCATGGTCATCATGTCGACACTCGTACTGATGATATTTGCCTCTCTTTACTGGCCTCTTCTGGCATGATCCGACAACAGGATCCTGGCAGAACAATCCACCGGATCAGACCCGGGAGAATAAAAACAGGTTGCACCATCGGGACGAGATGCATATATTACCCTCTCGGGAGGAGGCAAATCGCCGCATTTGCTCGATGTCAAGGAAATGTTAACCACAACCCGATTTTCGGGCATTCCGGTTTACGAGACCTTATCGTTTTTCGTATGAAATGAATCCTGAATAGAAACTTGTTCCAGCATGGTAATGGCGAGACAGATGGACAATCGAAACAAAGGTACATTGGAGACCGCTCGATTCAGTACATTACTGGGTGAGGGTGCTTCTGCACTTTTTCTGCTGTTTCTTGCCGGTTTGCTGCTTGCGCCCGAAACCCTCGGGAAGACCCTGTCCCGGGTCCTGCAACTTATGATCCCCTGAGTAGTGGCGGTCCTTTAACGGGCGCATGCTTCAGGGGTAAAACTTCATAAACATTGCGAATTAAACGTGCGTCACTATAATTGTGCGACGCCGTAATAAAGGACCCTGACCCGATGGGACACAAAAAATCTGAAATCAAGTCCGTCTCCGGCGGTAAAAATGAAGCTGACCGGATTATTATTTTTGATACAACCCTGCGCGATGGTGAACAATCGCCGGGTGCTTCCATGTCATTGGAAGAAAAACTCCAGGTGGCGGAAATCCTCGATAAAATGGGGGTTGATGTCATAGAAGCGGGCTTCCCGATTGCTTCGCCAGGTGATTTTGAATCCGTGAGGCAGGTTGCCAAAATTGTCAAATCGGCATCTGTGTGCGGCTTGTCGAGAGCAGCCGTAAAGGATATTGACCGCGCCGGTCAGGCGCTGCGCGACGCTGTGAACCCGCGTATTCATACTTTTATTTCCACTAGTCCCGTGCATATGAAATATAAATTGCAGATGCATGCCGACGAGGTTCTGGAAGCAGTGACCGACAGCGTCACCCATGCGCGCAAATATACCGACAATGTTGAGTGGTCGGCGGAGGATGCAACGCGGACCGAGCACGATTTTTTGTGCCGGTGTGTGGAGGCTGCGATAAGGGCCGGGGCGGGGACCATCAATATTCCCGATACTGTTGGCTATACTGTTCCCGAGGAAATGTATGCCCTGATTGACATGTTGCGCGAGAGGGTGTCGGGTGCCGAAAAGATTGTCTTTTCAACGCACTGTCACAATGATCTGGGAATGGCCGTTGCCAACTCACTGGCTGGCGTCAGGGCGGGAGCCAGGCAGGTTGAATGCACCATCAACGGGCTCGGAGAGCGGGCGGGCAATGCGGCGCTGGAAGAGGTTGTTATGGCCATCAACACCCGCAATGATGTGTTGCCCTACTGGTCGAATATTGATCCGACCTTCATTACGCGCGCTTCAAGGCTGGTATCGGCTGTGACGGCTTTCCCGGTGCAGCCCAACAAGGCCATTGTTGGTCGCAACGCCTTTGCCCATGAAAGCGGTATTCATCAGGATGGTATGCTGAAAAATACCCAGACCTATGAAATCATGACCCCAGAAAGTGTAGGATTGAAAGAGAGCTCGCTGGTGATGGGCAAGCATTCCGGACGCCATGCCTTCCGGGAGAAACTGAAAGATCTCGGATATGAGCTGGCGGAAGATGATTTCCAGGATGCGTTCCGGCGTTTCAAGGATCTGGCCGACCACAAAAAACATGTCTATGACGAGGATATCGAGGCTTTGGTGGATGACCAGGTGGCAACAGCCAGAGAGGCCATCAAGGTGGTTGCACTGACGGTGATTGCCGGAACCGGCGGGCCGCAAAAGGCAACAATCACTCTGGATGTGGAAGGACATCACGAAACGCGTGAGGCGACCGGTGAGGGGCCCGTTGATTCTATTTTCAACGCCATCAGGGAAGTTGTGCCTCACAATGGTCGTCTGGCACTTTATGAGGTCAGTGCGGTGACCGCCGGAACGGATGCCCAGGCCGAAGTCATGGTTCGACTTGCCGGGGACGGGCGTACGGTAACGGGCAGAAGTGCTGACCAGGATACAATGGTCGCTTCGGCCAGAGCCTATGTCAGCGCCCTCAACAAGCTGATCACAGCAAGGGACAACAGGCCATCCGGTCAGGTCATCCGTGTGGTGGAATAACCTCTTTCTTCCTGACCTTCCCGCGAGGGGAGGTTAGGTCATAAACTCATAAACAGGGTCGAGAATGGTGCCAAAAGCGCAAAAATACGAGGTTAAAATGATCGCCGCACGTACTTTTGTACGTGCAAGATCATTTTGGCCGCGAATTGCAGCGCTTTTGGCATCCTGCGGACAGGGCATATTTGCTCTCTCGCTGCGTTGCAAAACCTTGAAAACCAAAAGGTTTCCTGCGAACCTGCGCCTGGCGGGAAAACAAATCTGCTCCTGCCATTTCGATCCTGTTTATGAGTTTATGACCTAGGGGGCGCCACGACTCGTATTTGTCATATCGATCTGATCGGTGATCAATCCGGCGGATATCCAGCCATGCAAAAAGCTTCCGGCCCGCATGGCCGCGTCATCTTCGCCCCCCCAGGTCGCCATGAGTTCACATAAAACGCCAAAGGGGACACCCGCCGCCATTTTGTCCCACATCATGGCCTCTTCATAACTCATGGAACGAAAGCTGGATTGCTGATCGTCGCGATAGACAAGAACTTGCAAGGGATCGGCGAGGCCCTGAACATCGGGCGGTGCCTGATCGGTAACCAGAGCATTCCAGATATCGGTGACGTTGGTTTCCATTTCGAGGCGCCTTGTCGCCTGAACAGGTGAAAAAACCAGCGATGGCCATTGCTCCGGCGGAATTTGTGCCAGGTCGTCGAGGCGCAACAGGGGCTCGTCGCTGGCATCAAATACAATATTCAGGCTGTATTCGAGCCGCGCCAGTTCCGGCAACTGTAGCTGTTCGGACCAGATCGAACTGTTTTCCATAAATATCGGCAGTTCATTGCCATACCAGCGTGCATTGGGGGTGTGTGAAGGTGTTTCGGCAATATAGGCCCTGCATAGCTGATCGAACTGTTCGTCTCCCAGATAGGCGTGCAGTTGCGGATAGTCATTCTCCAGAAATTCAATCAGCCTCGCGCTGTAGGCATATTGATAAATCCCCAGCAGTACATCGTTCTTTTCTTTCGGTGTATCGGGGATCTGCGTCAGTATGCTTTTATCGCCCTCTAGTATGGCTTTCTGAAAGCCGTTTTGTATTTCTTCCAGTGTTGGCATCAGGATATCTGTTCCATGTCTGCGGCAGAGTGAAAATCAATATTCAGTCGTGAGGCGATTGCCCGGGCCTGATCCAGCTCTGCAATCAGTTCCCTGATGTCGGGAATATTGTCATCACGTTCCAGCAGCGTCGAGACCGCTCCAAACCGTTTCAGGGTATAGGCATATAAATCCCAGACTTCCGAACGAACGGGATGGTCATGCGTGTCAACGATATGCGTCCCGTTGTCCTGATGTCCCGCCATATGAAACTGCACAACGCGGTCAGTGGGGATACCGTCAATAAAGGTATGCGGATCATAGCCATGATTGAAGGCACTGACAAAGACATTGTTGACATCAAGCAGCAGCCAGCAGTCTGCGCGCTGTGCGAGTGCGGTTAAAAATTCCCATTCGGTCATTTCGGAGCTTTTAAACGATACATAGGTCGAGACATTTTCAAGCGCAATGCGCTGCCCCAGATAGTCCTGCACCTTGTCGACACGCTCGACAATATGATCCAGCGCTTCCACCGTATAGGGAACGGGCAGCAAGTCGTGCAGGTTGATGCCATGAACGCCGGTCCAGCACAGATGGTCGGAAATCCAGCGCGGTTTCACGCGTTTGGCGAGCTTTTTCAGATCGGCCAGATAGTCCATGTTAAGGGGTGCAGTTGAAGCAATGGACAGGGAAACCCCATGTTGAACAACAGGATAACGCTCCCGTATTTCATCAAGGATGCGCAGCGGCTGGCCACCCGGGATCATGTAGTTTTCAGATATAACCTCAAACCAGTCGATGCCCTCAATACCGTCGAGAATATCGGGGTAGTGGGGCGGCCGCAGCCCAAGGCCAAATCCCAGTGGTTGCGGTTTTTGAGATAGGGTCGTCATGCAGGTGATTCCGGTCGGTAATGCCCCTTGCCCACAAAAACAGGTGCCGGGCAATCATCCCCGGCACCCGCCTTTTTTCAAACAGCAGATGCTGGTCAAAACAGCTTATTTTGCGGTACCACCGATGGCACTACAGGCTTCGGGCGACACGACAACAAAACCCTTGCCCTTGCAGGCGTTCTGGCCCTTGCAGGCATTACCGGCGGTTTTGCAGGCGGTCTTGCCCTTGCAGACATTGACGCCAAAACATTTCACATTTTTCGCGGCTTCATTGGCTGACACGGGGGCAGCAACCGTACCGGAAAGAATAAACGCAGCGGCAGCTGCGGCGATTGCGGCACCGGAGTTTTTTGACATTTTCATATTGATCGTCCTCTCGTTTCAATTTTGTATCCTGTTATCAGATTACAGTTTGCAGCCTAGTCGTGAAATATGACGGCAAACAAGTCACCGATCTTCACGTTTGTGTGAGATTTCTAACGCATTTCTAACAGCTTGCCCTGTGGGCAGGAAATCAGCGTTTTGCGACGGATTATTCGGAGAGGAACGCCAAACCGGCAGGGTTTGAATACAACAGTCAGCCACAGGACAATATTGCACCGGCTGCCATCCCCCCCCCCGCCAGTCCGGATCGGTCATGATTGATTTTATTGGCAAGGAAATTGATATAATCCCCGTCCATTGGGGCTTTTGAGTGGTGATCCCGGCAGGATTCGAACCTGCGACCTTGAGCTTAGAAGGCTCCTGCTCTATCCAGCTGAGCTACGGGACCCGATAAAGGCGGGGCGGGCGCGTGCCATGCAACAGGTTTATAGATGACCGGCGATTGCGGATCAAATATGTTATGTTTCTGTCCAGGTGAATTAATGGCCCTGTCGGCGAAAAAAGGCAATCATTTTCACAACAAAAAATACCCGTCCCCGATATCGTGTCTGTTGCTGTTGCCCGGAAGTATTTTTTCATCCGGACCTGTTTGCCATTGGCCTTGTTCATCATACCGCTGTATAAGGAAAAAATGCAGGGATGACAGGCTGCCTGTTGCCCTGTCACCGGAATTGATAAAACGAAGTGAGAGAAAAGCCCATGCGTTGGAAAGGTCGTCGCCAGAGTGACAATATAGAGGATCGCCGCGGTCGGGGCGGGGGGATGGGATTCCCGTTTCCCCTGCCGGGTGCCCGGAGAGCGCAACGGGGTGGCGGTATGGGGATCATGGGTATCATCATTGTTATCGGTATCATGATTTTCTTCCCGGAATTTGGCAAAATGATTCTTGGTGGTGGAGGTGGCGGCGGGCCTGGATTGCCCAAAATCGAATTGCCCGGCATGCCGACTTCAACGAGACGCAGTGCCTTTCCGCGAACGTCAAGGCGCAGTGCCGGTTTGCCGCGTGGTGGCATGGAGGACAGCTATCGGCCCGGTCAGGGCTCAAATGTCGCCAGCGACGAAATGAAGGCCTTTCTGGGCGTTGTGCTGGCAACAACAGAGGATGTCTGGACGAATACTTTCGAACGCCTTGGAAGACGCTACAAGGAACCCCGAATGGTTATGTTTTCGGGGTACACGCAAACCGCTTGCGGGCCTGGAATGAGGCAGATGGGACCGTTTTACTGCCCGAATGACCGAAAGATCTATATAGACACCGCCTTCTTCAATGAACTCAAGCGCAAGTTCGGGGCTTCGGGTGATTTCGCACAGGCCTATGTGATTGCGCACGAAGTGGGGCATCATGTTCAGAATCTGCTGGGGATAATTGACAAGGTACAAAGATACAAGGCACGCTTCGGACAAAGAAGCAAGCGGGCCAATGCGGCTCAGGTGCGCGTGGAATTGCAGGCTGACTGTTTTGCCGGCGTCTGGGCAAAGAGAGCCGATCGGGCCAGATCAATTCTGGAGCAGGGCGACCTTGAAGAAGCCCTGAATGCAGCCAATGCCATAGG
>JALXEI010000282.1 GCA_027069645.1 Hyphomicrobiales bacterium | reverse complement strand
ACAGGGTTTGCGGATCAATATCAAGGGCTTTTGCCAGTCGGGCAACGAGGTCGGCACCGGCATTGCGCCGGTCGTGTTCGATGAGGTTGAGATAGCTCACCGAAATGCCGGCCGCACGGGCGAGATCTGATTGTGTGATGCCTTTTTTCTTGCGGGCAGCGCGAATGCGAGGACCTGGCGGTATCATGAAATACTCCGTTTCCTGTGGCTTTCGATGCGGCAGCGGTTTGTTGTATCCGGTTGAAATGACGACAGAATACAGCCTTTTTACAGTTTTACAAATTAACACACAACAGGTGTGTAAAATTTACATAAAAACCGATATCAAACAATAGTTTAAATATAATTTTACAAGGGCGAAATTATCGGGTAGGTTTTGCAGAGAGAGACGATTTGCGTCTATTCGTCGCATGTTGTGTGGTTGTAGCTGTTTGTTCAGAAAACACAAAGAGAGGACAGATATGTCAAGGAAACCGGTTAAATCTGTAAGCAGGCGAACAATTCTGAAAGCAGGAGCAGGTGCCGGCGCCTTTGCTCTTACCAGTGGTATTGCGCCTTATCATTTCATTCGTGGCGCGCATGCTGCGAGCTATTGCAACATGCCAACCGGCAAAACGGTGACGCTGGGTTTCAACGTACCGCAAACAGGACCTTATGCCGATGAGGGAGCCGATGAATTGCGCGCCTACAAACTGGCTGTAAAACATCTCAATGGCGAAGGTGATGGCGGTATGCTCTCTACCTTCAAGCCCTCGGTTCTCAAGGGCAATGGTGTGCTTGGCAAGAAGGTGGCTTATGTAACAGGTGATACCCAGACCAAGTCGCCCGCCGCGCGTGCTTCGGCCAAACGCATGATTGAGAAGGAAGGGGCGGTGATGATTACCGGCGGTTCTTCCTCGGGTGTGGCGATCGCCACCCAGGGGCTTTGTCAGGAAGCCGGGGTGATTTTTATGGCCGGTCTGACCCATTCCAATGATACTACAGGCAAGGACAAGCGCGCCAATGGTTTCCGTCATTTCTTCAATGCCTATATGTCCGGTGCGGCCCTCGCGCCTGTGCTTGAAAAAGCCTATGGAAAAGACCGCACCGCCTATCATCTGACGGCCGACTATACCTGGGGCTGGACCCAGGAGGAAAGCATGAAGAAGTTTACCGAGGCTGTGGGCTGGAAAACGGCCAAAACCGTCAAAACGCCTGTGGGGGCCGGTGACTTCTCCCAGTATATTACGCCAATTCTCAATTCCGGTGCCGATGTGCTGATCCTCAACCACTATGGCAAGGACATGATCAACTCGCTGACGCAGGCCACCCAGTTTGGTCTCAAGGACAAGATGGTCAACGGCAAGAAATTTGAAATTGTTGTACCACTGTTCTCCCGCCTCATGGCGCAGGGGGCCGGTGATGCCATCAAGGGGGTCTATGGTTCGACAAACTGGAACTGGCAGTTGACAGATCCCGGTTCGAAGGCTTTCGTCAAGAGCTTTGGCAAGGAATATGGTCAGCCGCCTTCAATGGCCGCCCACACCTGTTATGTGCAGACGCTGCTTTATGCCAATGCCTGTGAAATGGCCGGCACATTCTCGCCCGAGGGGGTTGTTAAATCTCTTGAAGGGTTCAAATTCGACGGTATGGGCAACGGGGCGACGGAATATCGTGCCGCCGACCATCAGTGCTTCAAGGATGTTCTGGTTGTGCAGGGCAACGAGAAGCCCTCGACCAAATTCGACCTGCTGAAGGTGGTCGAGGTCACGCCGCGCTCCAAGGTTGAATATGATCCGAAGATTTTCGGTGGTGATCTTGGTCCGGTAAACGCCAAACCCTGCTAGTCAGGCGATTGCAAAAACGTCGCCGGCCCCCGTTTTTGCCCGGGGGCGGGCGCGAGCTATCTCTGATGGAGACCCGGGTAATAATAATAACAATAATCTCCCGCGGTCATCCGATTTCGTCTTTTCCGGCGCCAATATTGTGTATACTGGTGTAACAAGGTGCGGGGTTGGGGTACAGGGAACAGATGGACGCTATTTTTCTGCAAATTCTGAACGGTCTGGACAAGGGGGGAGCCTATGCGCTGATTGCCCTTGGTCTGACCCTTGCTTTTGGCACCCTTGGCATTGTCAATTTTGCACACGGTGCCCTGTTTATGCTCGGGGCGTTTTGTGCTGTAAGCTTCAACAAGCTGCTTAACCTTCAGAAGGTCACTCTTGATCCGACTCATACGACAGCCTGGGGGACGCCGATCGAGATCCGGACCCCCTATGTGGAAAGCTGGCTGGGGGATTTTGGCACTTTTCTCATCAACTATTCCGTTCCCATGTCGATTCTGCTGGTGATCCCTTTCATGCTGCTGGCCGGTGTGCTGATGGAGCGCGGGCTGATCAGGCATTTCTATAATCGTCCCCATGCCGACCAGATCCTCGTGACCTTTGGTCTGGCGATTGTTTTGCAGGAAATCGTCAAACATTATTTCGGGGCTAATCCCATTCCGCAATCGGCCCCCGATATTGTTTCGGGCAGCGCCAATATCGGCCATTGGCTGGGGCTTGGCGACGGGGTTGTCTACCCCTGGTGGCGGCTGGTCTATTTCGGCTTTTCGGCCCTGGTGATTTTTGCGGTTTTCGCCTTTTTGCATTTCACAACATTCGGCATGGTGGTGCGTGCCGGTATGCGTGACCGCGAAAGCGTCAGTCTTCTGGGTATCAATATCGAGCGCCGTTTTACCATCGTGTTTGGGCTGGCGGCGGTTGTTGCCGGGCTGGCCGGGGCCATGTATACGCCCATACTTCCTCCCAACTACCATATCGGCATGGACTTTCTGGTTCTGTCATTTGTTGTTGTGGTTGTCGGTGGCATGGGATCGCTGGGCGGCGCGGTGACGGCCGGCTTTTTGCTCGGTATCCTGCAATCCTTTGCTTCCATGAATGAAATCAAGAGTATTGTTCCGGGTATAGACCAGATCATCATCTATCTGGTTGCGGTTGTGATCCTGCTGGTCAGGCCGCGCGGTCTTATGGGCCGCAAGGGCGTGATGGAGGATTGACGGGTATGTTTCAACGTACAGAGCGAGGCGACTGGCTGCTGTTGGCCCTGTTTTCCGCGGTGGTCCTGACCCTGCCCGTGACCCTTGCACCCATCGGCGCCGGTTATCCGGACCTGTTGCAGAAATTTGCCATTTACGGTCTGTTTGCCATCGGTTTCAATATCCTCTTTGGCCTTACCGGCTATCTTTCTTTCGGTCACGCGGCTTTTCTCGGGGTGGGCTCCTATGCGGCCGTGTGGATGTTCAAACTGGTGAGCATGAATGTCATTCCGGCCGTGCTTTTTGCCATCATTGTTGCCGGTGCCTTTGCTTTTCTTATCGGCTATATCAGCCTGCGACGGTCGGGAATCTATTTTTCCATTCTCACCCTCGCCTTTGCCCAGATGTCTTACAATCTGGCCTATTCGGTACTCACGCCGCTGACCAATGGCGAAACCAGTTTGCAGGTTCGTCAACTGGCCCCGGTCGACCGCGGTCCCGACTATGTCCTGAAGCTGGTCGATGAGGATTTGCGTGTTGTTGATCATATGTTCGGTGTGGTCGAGCATGGTATCCCCATAACCAATCTGTTCGGTCTGAAAATGAGCGGCTATCCGGGTTTTTATTTCTGTGCGATCATTCTGATCATCGGCTTTTTTATTGCCATGCGCATTTCCCGCTCCAGCTTCGGGCTGATGTTGCGGGCCATAAAATCCAACCAGACACGGTTGAAA
>JALXEI010000281.1:2077-3752 GCA_027069645.1 Hyphomicrobiales bacterium | reverse complement strand
AATTCGCCATCTGGGAATCGGCTAACTATAATGACCTAAGAGAACTGAACAACGCCCTTGCCGATATTGTCAGCGCCCCCCGATTCAATGCCCGGCCAAAGGAAATTTCCATTGACACCACACCGGGGAAAAAGCTGCCCAGCATTGCTGCGGCCGCCATGACCTTTGGCTCGCCCATGGAATTCACCTATGTCGATTTCAACAATGAAGAAAACAGCCATGAAGTGCTGGCCTTTGATGTCACCGCCGGGTTTCGCGAGATGTAGGCACAGAGATCACAACAACAAAAGGAGACGGGGATGGACAGGCTTTTATTGCTGACGAGCTGCGGCACCAGCATATTGACCAATCAGATCGACAATGAAACAAGGACATGGCTTAACGGCCTTTCAAACGACACCCGTCTAACCGAACAGGATCAGCGACGCCTTGATCGCTTCACAAAAGAGCGCAAGGAACGGTTTCTGAGCGCCGAGCCACAAATGCAACGGCGCATGAGTGCCGAGATGAACGCCATTCACGCTATTCTGGAGCAATTCTCACCCAAACAGGTTCAGCATATATTGCTGCATACCGATACGGTAACCGGACGGGCCACCAATGACATATTGCGCGAAAATCTGGAACAGATGGGACATCAGGTCCAGCTTTTGACGGCTCCGGGGCTGCGCACCGATGACAATGACAATTTTCGCGCCGCCTTGTCCGACCTTGTGCGTGATCTTGAAGAAAACTGGCAGGGCTGGCGCAAAGAGGGATGGCAGTTTATCTTCAATCTGACAGGGGGCTTCAAATCGGTCAGTGCCTATCTTCAAAGCTATGGTATGCTGCGGGCCGACAAATGCGTCTACCTATTTGAGGGCTCCACCAATCTCATGCAGATCCCCCGCCTTCCGGCCCGTCTGGAAACACCGGAGGACATGCAGGATTATCTGGAAGTTTTCCGCCGCCTTGAGGCCGGATACAGGGTGACTGTCAATGCGCAAACGGCGAAAATCCCGGACTCCCTGCTGATCCGCATCGCAGAAGAAGTTGCCCTGTCGCCCTGGGGGGAGCTGATCTGGCTGAAGGGGCGAAAAAAACTGCTGTCGCAGGAGCTGTTGCCCCCTCTCTCCGGCAAAATCTCGTTTGCCAACCGGCAAGACGCACAAAAAGCCTTTGCCGATCTGTCCGAAAACAATCGTTTTGAAGTCAACAAAGCGCTTGATGCTCTTGGCCACTATCTTGATATGGGACGCAAGAACCTGCCCAAATCCCACAAGCTGAAAAAGCTGAGCGGCAAACCCAAACCTCCGGCCACACACGAGATCTATGCCTCCACCAGCGAAGGGGCAAAACGCATATTCGGACGACTGACGGAAGGGGGATTCATCATTGACGCTATAGGCGACCATCTTTGATAGAAAGCGGCTAGCGAACGGAAACAGCCCGCCCCTGCCCCCAACCAGACAAAACAAAGCCCCTGATCTGAAAATCCGGATCAGGGGCTTTGTCTGTTCACATCACAACGCACCCCCCGAGGGGGCTGCGAGGTGTCATTCGGGGGACGGACACAGTTTGGCGCGTTTCAATGAGGCGCAACCCCCGAGGGGGCTGCGAGGTGACCCTTTGCAAGATATTGATGTCAAAGAGCAAAAATAAACCATTCCGCCAACCTGTGAACTGACTATATCAA
>JALXEI010000281.1:0-2067 GCA_027069645.1 Hyphomicrobiales bacterium | reverse complement strand
TCTATGGTTTTTTATCTCCCATCTCTTTATCCATCCATATTTTCCAAACAGATAATCACATCCGCGAACCTCCGCACCCTTGTTGGCGCGGTCTTCTTCATAGTACTCGCCATCTTTTGCACCACCGCTTCAATAAAAGCGCGCAAGCTTTCGTGTATGTCCACAAACAACCGTCTTGCGCCAATATGAAATCAAACGTGACATTCAAGGAGTATGACAATGTCGGACATCGCGACTTTTCCCGGCCCCAAACAGACCGGTCCCCGGCAAGACAAGCCACAGAATTTGCCCGAAGGGTTCGGCACTACAAAGACCCGTGAAGGATGGCTCTATCATTGCAGAAACACAGCCCGCCTCACACCTCCTGAAACACTGGTCGCGAACTCCGAGATCAAATTTTCACCCGCTGCCCTGCGCCCGATCCTCGACAGCCTGCGGCCCCACGAAAGGCTGAAGCTGCACCTGTTCTTTGATCCCGACGCAGCGTCCCCGAATGTGCGTTTCAGCGTCATCGCCACGGGAGACAGCATCAAGGCGACCCGGCAACGCCATGATGCGCTTGCCCTGGCGCTCGACACCGCGCTCGAAGTGGCTTTTCCCGGATTTGAAACCGGCACAACGACCAGCGGCAAGGCTTTCAAGGCTGCCCATCGGCAAGACATTGTGCCGCAAGGCTATCATCTGCCCCTGTCCCGCCGCGACACACCCGACGATCACCCCGGCGCTTTTCTGGTGGCCGACGAAACCGGGGCACTGCCCGATGAAAAGGAGATCATCTTTCCGCCGCTGCCCAAAAACCCGGAAGGGCTGCCGACCATCATCCATCTGCTCGACAAAATGCGTTCAAAGGTCGAGCTGGTCATCAAAATACGCCGCATGACCATCGACGCGGCCGGATTGCGTCGCCTATATGCCGCCCGTTCGCGCCTGCAAAACCGGTCTGTTGCCGAATTTCTCGAAAAGGCCAAACTGCCTTTTGAGGAAATGGGCGGCAATGAATATCTCGGGGCCCTGTTGCGGGACAATACGGCTTTCGAGCTGACCGTCTCGCTCAAAACACAAGAGCCGCTGGATGAAACCCTGGCCAACATGCTGAGCTTTGCCCTGTTTGGCAGCGGTCAGGAAACAACGGCCCCGCCCGCCGAACTCGACCTGCGCGGCATCTATCCCGGCGGAGCCTTTTTCGGCAAGCTGCTGCCCGTTGTGATGGCTCTGGCTCCGGCGGCAACCATGCTTGAGAAACCGGGCCACCACCTGCCCAAAACCGGCATATTGCTGGGTCGCACAGCAGGTGACGGGTTCGAGGTGCGCCAAAGGGCACAGGACCGGTTTCAACACACTTATATGATCGGCGCCACCGGCACCGGCAAATCCACCCTGATCGGCAACATGATCCGTCAGGATATTGAGAGCGGCAAGGGCGTCATCCTGTTTGATCCGCATGGCGATCTGTGGGAGGCAGCTCGACACTGTGTGCCCAAATCGCGCGAAAAGGATCTGGTGCTCGTGCATATGGGCGACCAGAAAAACTATCCCTTCACCATGAATATTCTCGCTAGTCAGGGCGGTGATCCGGCAACAGAGCGTCACATCATCACCAATACGCTGATCGATCTGTTCAAGCGCACGCTCTACAGCAAGGCTCCCGAAGCCTTCGGACCGCAATTTGAAAACTATTTTCGCAACTCCCTGATGCTGTTGATGGAAGCGATGGGCGATGATGCCAGCATTCTGGATTTCGAGCGCATCTATTCCGATCTCAATGTGAAGGAAAGAGAGGAAAAAACGCTGAAACTGAAGGGAGAAAAAATACTTTCTCATTTCGGCAACCGTTTTGGTCCCCGGACGTTCCGCCACATTTTGCTGGAACACTGCCCGAACCAGCGTATCAGGGCCTTTTGGGAAATGGTGGAAAAAACCCACGGCGAAACCAGCCTTGAAAATTTTGCGCCCTATATCACCTGCAAGCTGACCCAGATCAACAGTTCACCACTGCTCGGACCGGTGCTTGGGGCTGGTGACAGTTCGCTGGACTTTCATGAAATCATCCGCGCTGGCAAAATCTGC
>JALXEI010000280.1 GCA_027069645.1 Hyphomicrobiales bacterium | reverse complement strand
AGATTTTGCAAATGGCGCTGCTCGAACCCTCCCTGTGCATTCTTGACGAGATCGACAGCGGCCTTGACATTGATGCGCTGAAAGTGGTGGCAGAAGGGGTCAATGCGTTGCGTTCGCCAGAGCGCTCCGTCCTGGTCATTACCCATTATCAGCGCCTGCTTGATTATATCGTGCCGGACAGGGTGCATGTGTTTTCCAAAGGCAAGATCCGTCACAGCGGCGGCAGGGAACTGGCACTGGAGCTGGAAAAGTCGGGTTATGCGGACTATGTCGACAGCGATGCAGCCTGAGGAATAATGATCATGACAGTTGCGCCCAAGTTAGAAAAAACCGAAGCCGAAAAGGGCTTTGTCCGCCAGTTTGATGAAACCGGCAAGAGCCTGCCCGGCAATGAGTGGGTGGCCGGGCTGCGCGAGGCGGCCATTCGCCGCTTTGGTGAACTCGGCCTGCCACACCGGCGCATCGAGGCGTGGAAATATACCGATCTGCGGATGATGCTGAAAGAGGCGTTAACCCCTGCGAGTGGAGAACTGGCGAAGGTCTCCGACAATGACCTTTACAAGGCGCTGGGCAGTGATCTGCATGGCGTGTCGGCGCACCATATTGTCTTTGTCGATGGGGTTTATGATGAGGACAACAGTTTTATCATTTCGGACGAAGCGAGCCAGGTTTTCATGACGCCCTTGCGCGAAGTGCTGGACAATTCCCCGGACTGGTTCCGCGAAAAATTCAATCAGGTCAATCCGCCAGAGGATGATCCGGTGCTTGCCCTCAACACGGCTTTCATGCGTGACGGGGCGGTGATCGAGATTGTCAAGGATGCCGAATTGAAGCGCCCCGTGCATCTTGTTTTCATTTCCACTGCGGCAAAGGGCGAAGCCATCACCGAGCGCCATATTGTGCATGTCGCTGAAGGGGCGAGCGCCACGATTCTGGAAAGCCATGTGCATTTGCGCTCGCCAGATGTGCAACGCAATACGGCGACCGAAGTGCTGCTGGAAAAGGGGGCAAAACTCAACCATATCAAGTTTCAACATGATGGCGCACGGGCCAGTCATTTGTCCAACTGGATGGTGTCGATTGGCGAACAGGCCGATTATCGCGGCTTCCAGTTCACCATTGGTGCAAAACTGTCGCGTAACTCGATCCATGTCCGCTTTGATGGCGCGGGGGCGAAGGGCGATATATCCGGCGTGGCACTTCTTTGGGACGAGCAGCATAGCGACACAACCATGAACATTGTCCATGCAGCGCCTGAAACATCAAGTCGTGAGCTGTTCAAGACCGTGCTGGATGATCGTGGTCGGGCCGTGTTTCAGGGCAAGCTGGTGGTTAGACCCGATGCGCAAAAGACCGATGCCAAACAGATGGCGCGCGGTATCATGCTGTCAGACAGTTCCGAGTTCGACGCAAAACCGGAGCTGGAAATCTACGCCGATGATGTGCAATGCGGCCACGGGGCCACATCCGGGCAGCTTGATGAAGATTTGATGTTCTATATGCAACAGCGCGGCATGAGCGAGGAAACCGCGCAAAGCCTGCTTGTCCTGGCCTTCGTCGGGGAGGCTTTTGAACTGATCGAAGAGGACAACATAAAAGAGGCTTTTGCTGCGGTGGCGCAGGCCTGGCTTGGAGGAAAGAGCGATGAATAGCATGCCCCCGGCCAGAGAACGCCTCAACGCTGCAAGCTATGATGTTGAAGAGGTACGCCAACAGTTTCCCATATTGTCGCGCGAAATTCACGGCAAGCCCTTGGTCTATCTCGATAATGGCGCTTCGGCGCAAAAACCGCAGGTCGTTCTTGAGGCGATTCAGAGGGCTTATGAGGAAGAATATGCCAATGTCCATCGCGGCCTGCATTTCCTTTCCAACACGGCAACGGACCGTTTTGAGCAGGCGCGTAAATCTGTCGCCAAATTCATCAACGCCCCTTCGAGTGAGGAGATCATTTTTACCGGCAATGCCACGGGGGCACTCAATCTGGTCGCGTCAAGCTATGGCGGCGTGGCCTTTGAGTCCGGCGACGAAGTGGTGCTGTCGATCATGGAGCATCATTCCAATATTGTTCCCTGGCATTTCCACCGCGAACGCCACGGGGTGGTGCTGAAATGGGCGCCCATTGATGACGATGGCAATTTCCTGGTCGATGAGTTTGAAAAGCTGCTGACAGAGCGCACAAAACTGGTAGCTATCACCCATATGTCCAATGTGCTCGGGACCATCGTGCCGGTGAAGCAGGTGATCGAACTGGCCCATGCCCGGGGCATTCCGGTGCTGGTTGATGGCTCGCAGGCGGCGGTTCACATGCCGGTGGATGTGCAGGCGCTGGATGCCGATTTCTATGTCATGACCGGTCACAAGCTCTATGGCCCCTCCGGCATAGGCGTGCTTTATGCCAAAAGGGCGTTTCAGGAACGCATGCGGCCCTATATGGGCGGTGGCGAGATGATCAGCCATGTGACAAGGGACGAAATCGGCTATGGGCAACCACCGCACAAATTCGAGGCCGGAACGCCGCCCATCGTGCAGGCCATTGGTCTTGGCGTGGCGCTCGACTTCATGATGGAAACCGGCCTTGATGCGATTGCTGCGCATGAAGAGGGACTGAAAATTTACGCAAAAGAACAATTGCAGGCGCTCAATTCACTGCGCATTATTGGTGATGCGAGGAACAAAGGGGCCATTTTTTCCTTCGAGATCAAAGGCGTCCATGCGCACGATATTGCCACCTTGCTGGATCGCTCCGGTATTGCGGTGCGTGCCGGCACCCATTGTGCCGAACCTTTGATGGCGCGTTTCAATGTCACATCCACATGCCGCGCTTCGTTTGCCATGTATAACAAACGCGAGGAAGTGGACGCCCTTTGCGAGGGGCTGGAGCGGGCGATCGGGTTTTTCTCATGACAGGCCCAAATACAGAACAGGAAGCAGGATCTTTAACGAGCAAAGTTGATGCCATGAACGATCAGAGCACACAAATGTCGAAAGCCGAACAGAGCAAAAGGCCACCAACGGTTGCCGAAGGCGGCACACCGGTAAAGGGTTCAAAACTCTCAAAGGAAGAGTTGAACGATCTGCGCCGCAAGATTGTTGCTGCGTTAAAAACAGTCAGGGATCCCGAAATCCCGGTTGATATTTACGAGCTGGGCCTTATCTACAAGATTGACGTTACAGATGAAAAAAAGGTGCGTATTGACATGACACTGACTGCGCCGGGCTGCCCGGTGGCGGGGGAGATGCCGGGCTGGGTGCATGACGCACTTAGCGAAATTCCCGAAGTGACCGGGGTCGGGGTCAATATGGTGTTTGATCCCCCCTGGGATCCCAATCAGATGTCGGACGAGGCGCGCCTTGAACTGGGCATGTTTTAAAAGGCCGGTTCGGCTTGCAGGAAGGAAAAGCAATGATTGCCACTCCCAAACTGATGACTCTCACCGATGCAGCGGCTGATCGTATCAGGGCCATAATGGAAAAATCGGATGAGCCACTGGCCGGACTGCGCATTGGCATCGAAAATTCGGGTTGTGCCGGCGTTGCCTACACAATGGAATATGCCAAAAAGGCCCCCGAAGGTGATGATGTGGTCGAAGACAAGGGCGTCACCCTGTTTATCGATCCCAAAGCCGTTATGTTTCTGCTCGGCACAAAAATGGATTACAAGGTCGATAAAATGACTTCCGGCTTTGTCTTTGATAATCCCAATCAGGTCAGCGCTTGTGGCTGCGGTGAATCGGTGGAACTTCAGCCCGTCTCCACTGACCGCCTCAACAGTTTTATGGGCGGTGAATAAGGGGATGGCGGGGCGCTGTGATACCCTTCTGGCGGCCACATGGCGCGATACGCCCAATTTCCAGGACCGCCGCAACGGTCTGACCCCGACAATACTGCTCCTGCATTATACGGGCATGGAAAGTGCAGAGGCGGCCCTTGATCATCTGTGTTCAGAGGGCAGTAATGTTTCCTGTCACTATCTGGTGGATGAGGCAGGCGGCATTGTGCAGATGGTTGCCGAAAACCGGCGCGCCTGGCATGCCGGTGCATCTTACTGGGCCGGAGAAAGTGATATCAATTCCTGTTCCATCGGCATCGAGATCGTCAACAGGGGGCACGTAGCCGTTTTGGAGGACTTTCCCGACCGTCAGATCGAAACTGTCATGGCGCTCTCAAAGGACATTATCAGGCGCCACAACATATTACCGCAAAATGTCATTGCCCATTCCGATGTTGCCCCGAAGCGCAAAAAGGACCCCGGAGAAAAATTCCCCTGGGATCGTCTGCACAAAAACGGCATTGGTCACTATGTCGAACCGGCCGCGTTGGAGGGAGATGAAGGATTTTACATTGGCGATGAAAACAGCCATATTGAGCGCGCACGGGCGCAACTGGCAGCTTATGGCTATCAAGTGGAGAGGCAGGGGGCCTTTGATCAGGATGATGCTTTTCTGGTCACCGCCTTCCAGCGTCACTTTCGCCCGGAAAGGGTTGATGGACGCCTTGATCGCTCGACAATTAAAACCCTTGATCGTCTGGTTGAGGCCCTGCCGTTGGCTGTAGAGGTTTGAAACAGGGACGTTTTCCAATGAAAGCCGAAATCAACTGGACACATAATGTGCGCTTTGACGCCGTGAGCGAGACCGGCCATCACATTGTGATGGATGGGTCGCCCGCTCTTGGCGGGAACAATAAGGGCGCTCGTCCGATGGAACTGCTTTTGATTGGTATGGGCGGATGTACCGGTTTCGACGTTGTTTCGATATTAAAAAAGGCCCGGGTCGAATTGCAGGAACTCAAAATCGAGCTGGAAGCAGAGCGGGCGGAGGATGTTCCGGCTGTCTTTACAAAAATTCATGTCCATTTTGTTTTGAAAGGGACGGGGCTCAGGGAAAGTCTCGTACAGCGAGCCATTGAACTGTCGGCTGAAAAATATTGTTCCGCTTCGATTATGCTGGGCCAAACGGCTAGGATTACCCACAGTTTTGAAATCGTTACCGGTACGATCCCGGATCAACCTTCCTGATAGCCCCGTGGTTATCTCTTTTTCATATTACGACCAACCGGGGGCAGGCCGCAAAACCGGGAACACCATTTTCATTGCAATATCGGGACAATAGCGCCATAAGTTTGCTCACAATTCAATACTTGCGGGCGTGGTGGAACTGGTAGACACACAGGACTTAAAATCCTGAGGCCTTTGCGCCGTGCGGGTTCGAGTCCCGCCGCCCGCACCACACACGGAGTGTGACTTTTTCCTTGATGAGTTCGGTATTTGTTTTTCAGCCACGCAAGTGTTCAAGGTTTCTTCCTCAAAGTGCGGCAATTATGTTGTGTGAACGGGTAATCCCCCCGAAAAACCACCGGGGTTCTCGGTAGAATTTTCTCATAATATGAAGGAGGAGATTCGAGATGAAGAAATCACGTTTTGGCGAACGCCAGATTATGTCCATCCTGAAGCAGGCGGAGGGCGGTGGCTGTGCCCGAAAACGCGAACGAGATCTGGTCGATGGATTTTATGGCGGATCAGTTGAGCGACGGGCGCTGTTTTCGCACGCTTAATGTCATTGATGATTTCAATCGCGAGGGGCTGGCCATCGAGGTTGATTTCTCGTTGCCAGCCGGGCAAGCCGCAGCAAAACGCCTGTGTGGAGCGCTACAATCGAACGGTGCGTCACGAATGGCTGGATCAAAATCAGTTCACAAGCATAAAGGAGGCGCAGGATCAGGCCACAGCCTGGCTCTGGACAGAACACAACCAACGGCCCGATATGGCCATCGGCGGCATCCCGCCAGCAGCAAAGCTGGCATTGGCAGCCTGACAAGTCAGATTCTATTGACGACCCCCGTTTAAAATGGGGGGATTACTTTGTTTCCCGCTGAACGGGGAAAAGCCCCTCATTGCAAGCCGGTCCACTTACACGATCCCGTAAAATGTATCAGCGTCAAGGGCGATTGGGTTAAGCGGCGGATTTCCGATCAGGCGGTGGTTCTTGCTGCTGCACTGTCGATATCAACAGGATATTAAGCATACTCATGCGACAATCTGTCGTGTTCGTAACGTGTATATTTGGGGGTGTTCTCATGCAAACAGTTTGTCATTCATTCGGCCCGGGTTTTGATGTTGCCGGATTGTCCCGTCGAATGCGGGTTATTGTCCCCGTTATGATCAGCCTGGCCATGCTGGCCGTATCCTTTGCCTTTTATCGTGCCGATGCGGTCTTTTTGAAGGCATCTGTTTTGCCTTTTTATATTGTGTTTTTTATCGTGATATATGTTTCCTGTCTGGTGATTGAATATCTCTCCCTGTGGTGTGACAGGGGACTGAAATTTCATACGGCGCGCATAGCGGTCCATTTTCTGGCTCTGGTACTGATAACCTGGGAAACAGGCATGTTTTTCTACTCAACATCAGACGTCTATTGCCGGTTTCCGGAATGGTCACTGAGCAGGGCTGTTTCCAGCCTTGTCGATGCCCCGGTCAGTCATCGACGACTTGCGGGGCCGGATCAATTTTCTTCAGCTTCATGATGAACCCGCAGCAGCGCAAGCGATGATTTACGCCAGGGCGTACAACCCATCAAGCGCAAAATCGTCACCATGTTGATCAGAAGTATGTGCCGGGCGGGAGGGATTTGCCCGGCACACGGCCAAAAGACCATGACATCAACTGGTTTTGCGCTGCCACCAGCCGCGTTTTCGGGGAGGGGCTTCTGTTTGGCTCGCTTTCGTCTGTGCCGGTTCGGCTTCTGATTGATGATCATCACGGGAGCGCCTGCTTTCTGTTTCCGGCGTTTTTTCTGTCGTTTCGGTTGTCCGTTGTCCGTTTTTACCGGTGTCCGAAGAACGCGATTGTTTTTTATCGGCAGGCTTGTCGTTTTTTTTCTGATCGGATTGATCCGGAGACACCTTCTCTTTTTTTTCGGAAGGTTCGGTCTTGTCAGATGTTATCGCCGTTTCATCAGTTTGTTCAGATGTCGATGCTTCGGCAGTTTCCCTGTTGCTGTCACGTGACGATGTGTTTCTGTTGCGTCCACCGCGCCTGCCACGACGACGCGGGCGCCGAGGCTTGTCGGCCTTTGAATCGTCATCCGGATTTTCCTGCTCCCCGGAAGCCTCCGCTACGGGACTCTCGTTTGATTTGTTTTCGGTACGTGGCTTGCGGCGTCTTGGACGCCTGCTGCGTTTGCGCGGTGTTTCATCTTTCCGGTCGGTTTCATCGGACTGTCCGTCGGTCTGATCCTCATTATCCTGGTAGGCCCAGTCAATACTGACAACTTTTGCATCCGTGCCATTTGAAAGGGGCAGCCCTGGAGCCCCTTTTTCAATTGTGAAATTGACGCCATGCAGGTTTGAATTGCCGACGATGGTCACTGTAACACCATAGTGATGTTCGATTTCCTTGAGATAGGCCCGTTTGTAATTGAGAATGTAGAGAGCGGCGTCTGTCGTTGTATTGACCTTGAGATTCTGCTTTTGCCCGCTGATCAGTGCATCCTCGACAGCTCTCAGGACATAAAGCGCAACAGATTCGGTTGATCTGATGATCCCGGTTCCCATGCAATGGGCACATTCCGTCGTTGATCCTTCGAGTACGCCCGTCCGCAGACGCTGACGGGACATTTCGAGCAGGCCAAAAGCACTGATATGCCCGACCTGAATGCGTGCCCTGTCGGATTTGAGACTGTTCTTCATCATTTGCTCGACAGCAAGGTTGTTTTTGCGTTCATCCATATCGATGAAGTCGATGACGATCAGCCCGGCCAGGTCGCGCAGTCGCAATTGCCGTGCAACTTCCTTCGCTGCTTCAAGGTTGGTATTGAGTGCTGTCTCCTCAATACTGAATTCCTTTGTTGATTTGCCGGAGTTCACATCAACAGCAACCAGCGCTTCGGTCTGGTTAATGACAATATAGCCACCGGATTTCAGCTTTACCTGCGGATTGAACATGTCATTCAGTTGCCGTTCAATCTGATAGCGCATGAACAGAGGTTCCTGATCCTTGTAATGATGAACATTCTTGGCGTGACTTGGCATGATCAGGCGCATGAAATCCTTGGCCTCGCGATAGGCTTCGTCGCCCGCGACAAGAACTTCATCGATTTCCCTGGAATACAGGTCCCGGATTGAACGTTTGATCAGATTGCCTTCCTCGTAAATGAGGGTCGGGGCAGATGAACTGAGTGTATATTCGCGGATATTTTCCCAAAGTCGGAGCAGATAATCGAAATCACGTCTGATCTCGGCCTTTGTGCGTGTCGCCCCTGCCGTGCGAACAATCAGTCCGGTCCCTTCGGGAACAGGAATGCTGTTGGCAATTTCGCGCAGACGTTTGCGGTCCTTGATATTGGTGATTTTACGGGAGATGCCACCACCTCTGGCCGTGTTGGGCATCAGCACGGTATAGCGTCCGGCAAGAGACAGATAGGTCGTCAGGGCGGCCCCCTTGTTACCACGCTCTTCTTTTACAACCTGAATGAGGATGATCTGATTGCGCCTGATAACTTCCTGAATGCGATATGTCTTGCGCCGGCGCCGTTTGGGCCGAACAGGCACTTCTTCCAGCGCATCTTCAGAGCCGATGACCTCGGGGGTCTCTGCATCTTCATCGGAGGGGTCTGCTTCCGCGGTTGTTTCGTCGAGGACCGGCTGATCCGAACCATCTTTCTGCGATGTATCGGCAAGGTCAGTCGCTGTTTCGTCCGCTGTCTGTTCGTCTCCGGTTTCGTCCGGCATCTTTTCGTTACCGGAAGGCGGGGTTTCCGCCCTGGTTTCATCCTCGGGAATGACTTCCGATACCTGTCTGGCGGCAAGGTAGTCGGCACCGTCACGTTCGCTGATATATTCAACGACATCATTTCCCGCCGGGGATTTACGCCGGGGTTTTCTTTTTCTTGCGCCGCGCCTTGTCCTTCGACGTTCGGCTTCCTCCTCGCGTTTGTTTTCCTGTTCACGCTGTTCCGCAGCTTCGCGCGCTTCTTCTTCCTTTAGCAAATTTCGGTCAGCGACGGGAATCTGATAGTAATCGGGATGGATTTCGTTGAAGGCCAGAAAACCGTGGCGATTACCGCCATAGTCAACGAATGCCGCCTGAAGGGAGGGTTCGACGCGGGTTACCTTGGCAAGGTATATATTGCCACGCAGTTGCTTTTTGTTGGCCGATTCATAGTCAAATTCCTCGACACGTTTGCCACGGACAACCACAACCCGGGTTTCTTCCGGATGAGCGGCATCGATAAGCATTTTGTTTGCCATGTTGAAAGATCTCCAGCGCAGCTTCCCGTCTTGCTGTCGTTTTCATATTTCGGTGTGAAAACGGGTAACGGGCGAGCGCTATATTTATTGAATTGTACTTGCTGATACGTTGAAGACCCAATTGCCCGGTATTCCTGTGGTAACGACCTTTCAGCCGTTCCCTCAAAAAGGCGGGCGCTTGCAAACTGGCCGGACAGGAAGAATTTGTCGCGGGGCGGGGCCCGAAAGCGTTTTTTCCGATGTTTACAGCCGATGCAGACGTCATCAATTGTTTCTTCATTGTTGGTCGAAACGGGATGTCCCGTTCAGGTTGTTTGCGCCGTTTCGGGGACATGGAATCATTATCATCCCGCCTGGCGGTGTCCTGCTTGTACCCCTTTTGTCCGGTGGTACAGATTGACACGAAATTTTCTTTATCAAATTGATGATCGGAAGGAATTCCCGGCATCAATGTTTCTACAGATGTTTTAAATCGTTTTCCGTTCGTTTCAAAGACGAAATGATATCCACAATCCCTGTTATCCGTAACAAAAAATGCCTTCTGTGATAATCAGTTCAGCAATTATCATCAGATATCCGTTGTGTAACCCGACATATTGGCATCAGAACCACGAGATCAGGCCCGAAAATACAAAACAGCCGTGTTCAGCCGTCTCCGGGAGGTGGCACTGAATCATCTGCATGTCATGACATTACGTGCTCATGGGGCAACTTGGCAAGTGATATCGGGATAATTGATGAACAGGGGATTTGTGTATAACAGGGACAGAAGTGTCAGGAAAGTAAAAGCCGGGCATAACTTTTTCACAGTTTTCTGCCTCTATTATGCAATATCGTGGCTATCTGTACGTTTTCTGACTGTTACGGGGAAACGGAGTGTGCGTACAATTTCCACAAACGGAGCGTGGGAGATAAAGAATTTCATGAAGGGTGATCAGACAGTTGTCACCGGGTTCAACCGGGCAGCATTTGCGGCTTTTCTGCTTTTTCAAGCCGTTTTTATTACGTTTTCCGGCGAAGCCGTTGTGGCCAAAACCACCATCGCCCAAAGTGCTCATCTGGGCGGAAATGGCAACAGTGTGCGTTTTGTTACTGTTTTGTCGAAGAAAGTTCCGATCAGGGTCTTCACACTGGCAAAGCCCTACCGGGTTGTCATTGACCTTCCCGAAGTCAGGTTTAAGTTCCCAAACGGTCAGGGCCGGAAAGGCAGGGGACTGGTTTCCGCCTACCGCTACGGGCTTTTCGCCAAAGGCAAATCCCGGATTGTGATCGATGTCAGGGTGCCGGTTGAGGTCAAAAAAGCCTATGTTGAAACCATAAAGGGCAAGAATCTGGCCCGAATGGTCATAGACCTTGTCAAAACAACACCGAATAAATTTGCTTCGGGGCTGTCCAAACCCCCTGTTGTGCAGGATACGCCCTCTCGCGAACCCGATCACACCCGGTCCATTCCCGAACCACCCGCCAGCAAGAGTTCTACGCCCTCTGTCACAGGCGGGGATACCAGACCGGTGGTTGTGATCGCCCCGGGGCACGGCGGAGTGGCGCCGGGGGCAATAGGGGCGAAGGGGACACTTGAAAAAAATGTTGTTCTGAAATTTGCCCGGGTATTGCGCAAGGAGCTGCTTGAAACCGGTTTGTTTCGTGTGGAAATGACCCGGAATACAGACATATACATCCCGCTGCACGACCGTGTTAAAATCGGTCGGGCCAAAGGGGCGAGTTTGTTTATTTCGATCCATGCCGATTCGATTTCGAGGCGCAGAAGACGAAGAAACAGCGTACGGGGCGCTTCGGTATATATACTCTCGGAAAAGGCTTCGGACCAGGAAGCAAGGGCTCTCGCCGCCCTGGAAAATCGATCGGATATCATCGCCGGTGTCGAACTCCCGGATAGTGAAAACCCGGTTACGGGTATCCTCATTGACCTTGCCCAGCGCGAAACAAATGCGCTTTCAGCCATGTTTGCCAGGTTGCACATCAAACAAATGAGAGGCCGCGTCAAATTGCATGGATACAAGGTCAGATCGGCGGGGTTTCGGGTACTCAAGGCCCCGGATACGCCCTCGGTGTTGCTCGAACTGGGTTATCTGAGCAGCATTCATGATGAAAAAAACCTGAAATCAATGGTCTGGCAACAAAAAATGGCCAAACTCATCAGCAATTCCGTAAAACAGTTCTTCAACCAGCGTGTCGCAAGGAGCCCGTACTGAGCCATGCCTGAATAAACCGGTTTGAATTGGATCTGACAGGGCGCTAATGATAGGATTTGATCAGAAAGCCTTGTATTTCACCGTTCAGGGATGCAATTTGCCGCGTCACGGAAAGATTGAATATTCCGCGCGGATCGTATTTAAACCACGATTGATTGTTCGATAAGCGTTGATAACCTTTTGAAAGCAGAAGTTCAGGAATGTACGCTCCACCGCCACCAGTGCTGCCGCCAAAAAAAATAAAACGACGCTCGAAAAGCTGGACCGTTGCTTTCATCGGCTGGGCTTTTGCAGGTGGTATGATCATGGCCATCGCCGGGGCGGGGATTGCCGGTTATTTTCTGTGGAAAATCTCTCAGGATCTGCCCGATTACGAAATACTGGCCGAGTATGAGCCGCCCGTCATGACGCGTATTCATGCCAATGACGGGAGACTGCTGGCCGAATATGCACGTGAACGTCGCATATATGTGCCGATAAACGCAATTCCCGAACAACTGATTCATGCCTTTATATCTGCCGAGGACAAGAATTTTTATTCGCATCACGGGATAGATCCGAAGGCACTGGCCGCAGCCATTGTCAACGAGATCAGGCGCAAGCTTGGCTTCGGGGGACACAAGCGCGGTGCCTCGACAATTACCCAGCAGGTGGCAAAGAATTTCCTGTTGACCTCGAAACAGACCTATATCCGCAAGATCAGGGAAGCCATTCTGGCTGTGCGAATTGAGCGCGCCTTCACAAAAGACCAGATTCTCGAACTCTATCTGAACGAAATTTTCTTTGGCTTGCGTTCCTATGGTGTTGCTGCGGCTTCGCTCAATTATTTTGGTAAGTCTCTCAAG
>JALXEI010000279.1 GCA_027069645.1 Hyphomicrobiales bacterium | reverse complement strand
GCCATGACAGGGAAGCACGCAGCGGACCGGCCGGAAACACATGGCCATTGCCAACCCCTGTTGTTTCATCCACCACCACCAGCGACAGATCCTTGTGCAGGGCGGGATTTTGAAAACCGTCATCCATGAGGATCACATCAACCCCGCCCCTCTTTTCGATATAGCGTGCCCCCGCCACGCGATCGGCGCTCACCACCACATCGGCAAGGCGGGCAAGGATCAGC
This sequence comes from Hyphomicrobiales bacterium, assembly GCA_027069645.1. GTDB lineage: Bacteria > Pseudomonadota > Alphaproteobacteria > Rhizobiales > JAKIUO01 > JAKIUO01. The sequence continues at coordinate 3,537 of JALXEI010000279.1, read as the reverse complement.
GGTTCGTCACCCACCTTTCCGGCATCATCCCGGTCACGGTCAACAGTATGCGGCCCCCTGACCCGCCCCCCGTAACCTCTGGTAAGAAAGGCGGGTTTTAGTCCCCGTTCCTGCAACAGCCGGGCAATTTCAAGTGACAGGGGGGTCTTGCCGCCGCCACCCATTGTAAAATTGCCCACACAGATCACCGGCAATTTTGCGCGATAAGGCCTGGTAAAGAAAAAACGTCCCCTGACAATCGCACCGTATATCATCCCCGGCAAGGCCAGCAGCAGCGCCAGCGGATGCCCCGTTCGGGACCAGAATTCCGGTGCTCTGACCTTCACACTCATGATTTTTGCCCGACGGAAGTTATGCCGGTCTTCTGTCTCGCCGCCAGGAGCAGAGGCTCGATTGCACTGATCGTCCGCTCGAGGGCGCCGGTCATCTCGTCAATGACATCTGCCGCCCGCCGGGCCGTTTCTGTGCACAGATCCTGATCATCACTTAATTGTTCAATCCGCTCGGCCAGTTCCGCGGCTGAATGGATCTCTGTTGCCCCCCCGCCATTGATCAGAGCTGAAAAGATGTCCTTTTGATTTTGCCAGTGAGGCCCTGTCAGAACGACACAGCCGAACCGCACCGGTTCAATCGGATTGTGTCCCCCGTTTTCCGTCAGCGAACCGCCAAGAAACACCCGCTTTGAAAGCGCAAAAAACAGACCCAGCTCTCCCAGCGTGTCGGCGATATAAAGCTGCGTGGCGGAATCCACCTCCTCGCCTTTCGAGCGCCGGGCAAAGGTCAGCCCGGCCTCTTTGGCCAGTTGTGCAATTTCGGCCCCGCGCTCCGGGTGACGCGGGACAATGATGGTCAGAAAATCACTGTTGTTTTTCTGCAAAATCCTGTGCGCGGCGATGATTTGCTCCTCCTCGCCCGGATGGGTACTCGCCGCCAGAAAATGCGGACGGTTACCGATCAGAGTCTGCAACTGCTGTTTTTTGCTGTCATCGACAGGCAGCAGCGGTGCATCAAATTTGAGATTGCCGACAACACGCACATCCGGCGCCCCAAGTCTCATAAAACGCTTTTGCAGCACATCATTTTGCACCAGCACCAGATGGAAACAGCCAAAAATCGGTCGCGACAGGCTGGCACTGCGCCGCCAGTAACGAAAACTTTTTTGCGACATGATGCCGTTGACCAGCACCAGCGGGATGTCCCTGTTCGCCGTTTCCAGCACAAGATTGGGCCAGATTTCACTTTCCACCAGCATGGCCAGATCGGGTTGCCAGTGATCCAGAAAACGGCGCATGAAGGATGGTGCATCAAGGGGAATGAACTGATGAAAGGCCCTTTTTGGCAGTCGTTCCGCAGCAATCCGCGCCGAAGTCACGGTCCCGGTTGTCAGCAGCACGGAAAGATCGTCATGACGTTCAAGCAATCGTGCGATCACCGGCAGGACCGCATTGGTTTCACCAACACTTGCCGCATGGACCCAGACCAGCCCGCCCGCCGGACGCTGTTTCCCGGCCTTGCCAAAACGCTCCGGCATACGGGAGAGATCTTCCTTGCCGCGTTTGGCCCGCCGTCTCAGGATGGTCCCGGCCAGCGGTTGCGCCAGCGTCATGGACATTGCATAGGTTTTCAACAGACGTCCCGGCCCAGGCGGCGCTCCGACTTTTGGCGTCTCGGTCAAACGGCCATCGGCCCCGACCATCTCATGACCTGCCGCCACCAGATCATTGATTCTGTTTTCCAGTTCCTGCCGCTTTTGCTCCATCAATTGCGCATCCGCATCCTTCGGGACATAAACCGGCTCCCCGGCCAGCAGGGCGAGCCTCGAAAAAGGCAGATTGACGACAAAGCGCGACCAGGTATTCAGGACCCGGAAACGGGAGGTTACAGCGGCAACCGGCAGAATGGGACGCCCGGACATGCGGGCAATGGTGATGATGCCCATTCCCGCCTGCCGTGCCGGGCCTGGTGGCACATCGGCAGTCATGGCCACCGAGCGCCCGGCCTTCAACTCCCGCAGGGACATACGCAGGGCAAACATGCCGCCGCGGTCCTTCTTTCGCCCGCCTGCTCCGGCCCCCCGGATCAGTCTGACGCCAAAGCGTTCCAGCATCAGCCCCATCAGTTCGGCATCTCCGTGCCGGGCGACAACGGCGCTGACCGCGTCCGGTCGGGGCATGAGAACCGGCGCCATCAGAAATGTGCCATGCCAGCCGCCAATAATCAGCGGTGCATTGCGATCAAAACTTTCCTCCAGCAGGTGATAATCACCATTGCGCCGCGAGGTCGCAAAAACCAGCCGGATATAGCGGGCCATAGCCGCCGCCATAATCTGCTTGCCCCGACTGTTATTGCCGCTTTCCTTCACCGGCCTGCTTCTTTCGCTCATGCCTTCGTCTTGCCCGAATTTATGCATCATCGACAATCAGGGGCTCCGCCTTGTCTTCAACAGTTTGCGCATCAGCCGGGTCTTTTTCAAACTGGGTTTTGTAGAGCTGCGCATAAAGACCATGCGAGGCCACAAGCTCGTCATGTGTTCCTTTTTCGACAATGCGTCCCCTGTCGAGCACACAAATCATATCGGCGTCCTTGACGGTCGAGAGGCGATGGGCAATCATCAGCACAGTGCGGCCCTTCATCAGCGTCGAGAGCGCCTGTTGCACTTTTTCTTCCGAATGACTGTCAAGCGCACTGGTGGGCTCATCCAGCAGCAGGATCGGCGCATCATGCATAAAGGCGCGGGCAATCGCCACCCGCTGGCGCTCGCCACCCGAAAGATTGCTCCCCGCTTCCCCGGCCCCGGATTTATAGCCCGCGGGCAAGGCCGAGATAAAATCATGCGCCGCTGCGGCCTTTGCCGCCCGAACAACCCTGTCACGTTCGATTGTCTCGCAACCATAGGCAATATTGGCTTCCAGACTATCGTCAAACAGAACCGGATCCTGTGTCACCAGCGCCAGATGTTTGCGCAGGGATTGTACCCTGACCCGCGATATATCCTGTCCGTCGATCAAAATCCGCCCCTTGTCGGGATCATAAAAGCGCAACATCAGATTGAGAATGGTGCTCTTTCCCGCCCCCGAAGGCCCCACCAGCGCGACCGTTTTTCCTTCGGGAACTTCAAGGGTAAAATTTTCAAGAACCGGCTGACCCGGCTCATAGGAAAATGTCACATTGTCGAAGTGAACGGCCCCCTTGCGCAATTTCAGATCGACCGCATTTTCAACCTCGGTCATGGTCTGCTCGTGGTCAATAACGCCAAAGATGCGCGAAGCGGCTGCAACCCCCTCCTGAAGGCTGGTCTGCAACTGGGCCAGCGATTTGAGGGGCTGGTAAAGCAGCATGGCGGCGGCCAGAAAGGCCGTAAATGTGTCGATATCCATGCGCCCGTCCAGCCCGCGCCAGCCGGCCACCAGAATGGCAAATGAAAAACCGATACCGCTGACCATTTCGACCACCGGTCCGGACTTGGCGCGTGCGCGCTGACCTTTCATGATGCGTTTCCGCGTCTGCTCCATGACATCACCGGTGCGTTCGATTTCA
>JALXEI010000278.1 GCA_027069645.1 Hyphomicrobiales bacterium | reverse complement strand
TTCACTTTTCTCTTTCTATCTCGATGTTTCGCTTCCCGGACAAGCGATAGCGCCGATCCGGGATCCAGGGCGGTACGACGGGAGTGTGTTGAAAAAATGAACAGGAACAAAACATATCACTTGTGGTTCTGGACCCCGGCAGGGAAATCGTATGAAAAATACGCAATTTTGTGCACTTTCCGATGTCATCCCCGCGCAGGCGGGGATCCATAACCACGAAACTGTCTGTTTGGCAGATTTGCCAACAGGTTCCGGTGACCTGATCATCGTGCCGTAACTCGCAAAGCTGCGGCGTATGGATCCCCGCCTGCGCGGGGATGACAAATAAAAACAACGAGTTGGAAGAAAGGCCCCAAAGCTGTACGGGGTGAGCATTTCATGCGATTGCCCTGTGGGCCCCGGGTCAGGCCCGGGGAGCGGGGGGTTTTGCCAAACGTATCGAAACAACAAATGTTGGTCTCTTTGTTGTTTTGATATCCGTTATGCGACCATCGAGGCTTTTTGTTCTTCCTCGGCAAACAGATCGGAGAGCCTGTCGAGAACCCTGAGAACCTGTGTCCCGGCTTCATTCATCTCGGTAATGGCGTCATAGGCTTCCTGTTTGTGGCCACTATTATGCAAATCCAGGGCTTTTTTGGCCGCGGCATGGACCGCCTTGTGCGGTTCGGCAATTTCTCTGAAAGCGGGCGCACCGGTGATGTGCGGCAGTTTGAGTGCATCATACCATTTGCCAAGACGACAATTGTGATGGTCCGGAATGTCACCGGAGGTCATCTCCAGGCGCCCCATGACGGCATCGGTGACTTTTTTCTTGAACAGGATATGATCGATCTTGGCAATTTCGCACAGATTGCGATCGGAGTCGGAATTATACCAGGACTGGGCGTTGCCGGTGATCATGTCATTGGTCGAGGTCATGCGCGTCAGGACCATTTCCACCTGCTGCTGGCTTTCCTGAGCAAATCCGGCGACTTCGCTGATCGAGCGGGCAATCTCCGAACTGCTGTCTTTCTGCTGATGAAGAATGCCGGTGATGTCGGTCATTTTGGCGGAAACACTGGAAACCTGCTGCGCTGCGAGATCCATCGTTTCGGCCGTCTGTTCGATCGAGCCGCGCCCGGCGTCCACGGCTTCTCGTGATTTGTTCATGGTGTCGGAAATGTTCACCATGCCTTCTTTCAGCGCCTGTATGCGTTTGGCAATGTCTTCGGTGGCTTTTGAAGACTGGTTGGCGAGATTCTTGACTTCATTGGCGACCACGGCAAAGCCCTTGCCCGCTTCTCCGGCCCGCGCCGCCTCGATGGTGGCATTGAGGGCGAGAAGATTGGTTTGTTCGGCAATGTCTTCAATAACATTGAGAATTTGTTCAATCTGGTTCGAGGCACCCGTCAGACCTTCAAGGCTGTGAACACTGTCTTCCATTGCGTCCCAGATCGTCTGAATGGCCGACAGGGCACTTTGCGCCGCTTCAAGACCACCGGAAACGGTCCGGTCCGTTTCGACAGCATCGCTGGCCGCCCCTTCACTGTTGACCGAGATTTCATCAACGGAGGCCACCAGTTGTTCCGCCGCCGATGCAATGGTCTGGCTTGAATGGCTGACCTGTCCGGAATGATCGTCAAGGACGCCGAGATTAAAGGCGATACTGTTGATCTCTTCCATTGTTTCCGCCAGCAGTTTGATGGATTCGGCTGCCTTGTTGGCATTCTCTTTTTTGAGTTCCTCCTGCCGGCGCTGTTCGGCACTGGCGGTTTCGACAACAAAAGCTTTCAACGCTGCAAGCGACCGGTTCAGGCGTCCGGACAGGCTGTCGTGATCTGCGGCATCGGGTTCAAAGTCAGTATGACCGGCGGCCAGTCGTTCGAGATTGTTGGCGAAACGATCAAGCGAGAGGCGGCCTGCCGATTTTCCGGACCATATATATTGATAGATAGAAAGGGCGGTAACAGACAGGGCAAGGATCAGCAACAGCAGCGTCAGGGAGGCGGTATTGTCCAGCACGGGGGCGGCTTTTTCAAACGAGGCCGGGGCTGACAGAAGTTGATCTATCTCCGAAAATTTCGTGTAAAGATAAAGCGATGCGGCAATCATGAAGCTTCCGGTGATGATCAGTGCCAGCATTATGACATTGGCCGGTTTGTTATTGTTCAGCGAACCCATGTTTGTCTCCTTGACCAGGTTGTTTCCCGGAATGTTATGTACGTTCTGATTCTGTTTTTTCGAATCATTTATCTGACTGTTTAGAAGAAAACAGTTAACGAATTTGGTTGTACCGGAAGATATGGAGAGACGGGACGTTACAAGGTACTACTGGATGACGATTTCCACATGTACCGGGTCGCCGGGTTCAATGGTGATCTTGCGTGCAAAGATGCGACCGGAATATTCGGCGTTGACGGTATAGTCACCGGCGGCCAGGATGACTGTTGGCAGGGCGCCACCAACCTCCCGGATGAGTTTGCCATCCGGGGAACTGATGCGCCATTTGGCGCCGGCCAGCGCCTCGCCCCCGGGCTGGTTGACCAGCTTGAAAGTTACCTTGCTGGCTGTGTGGTTGATGACGACATCGGTCAGCTTTCCGGCCTCGACCGTGATATCGGTGTCAACGAGGCCGTTGGCCGCTCCAAACCGGCTGGTAATGTGATAGATTCCGGCATTGAGCCTGATGATTTTCGCCGCCGGGGCATGGTCTATCAGAAGCTTGCGTTTGCCAAACTGGTCCCGCTCATCCGTATATACACTGTAGGTGACCTGTTGTGCCGGCAGCTTTGTGCCGTTCATGTGGCGGGCCGAGAGACGCAGGCCACCGGCATTGAGGACAAAGTTGCGGCGAAAGGGTTTGGAAGACAGAATATCAATTTTTTCCGTCAGGTGAGAGCGTCCCCAGGACAGGTTGACGAGGTAAACCCCGACGGGAAGATTGTCCTCAAAGTTTGGAGCTTTCAGAGACCTGACGAGTTTGTAGCGCCCTTCCGCGTTCTTTTTTGATTCATAGATCCGCCAGATCAGTCCGTTGCGGATCTGTTGTCCCTGTTCGCTGATGAGTGCACCAAGCCTGACGGGAGCAGAGGTTTTTGGCAGCGCAACCTGCTTGCTGTCGGGGCGATTGTCGAGAAAGGGCGTCGGGGTCGATGCCCGTTGTGTCTTTTCCGGGATAGCGCCGGTGATCAGTGGTGCGCCAGCCGCCTCGGCCTGCCGAATGACAGGCGCTGTTTCAGGCGTTTCTTTCCGGATTTCAGGCTTGTCAACCGGTCGGACGAGATAGGCGGGTACCTTTCGCCGGGTCTCCGGTTCGGCTTCCCTGACGATGCTTTCGATGGCATAGGGTAACGGATCGGGCTTTCTTTCGGCAACAGGGGGCAGGGGTTGCGTCGATGGTTCTTTCTGTTCTTCCGGTTGCCGGTATTCGGCCAGCCTGTGCGGTGCGCGCCGGACGGGCAGGGGAGGTTTGGCGAACAGGGCAGAAAAGCTCCATTTGCGCTTTTTTCGCTTCCAGACAGGTTTTGGTTTTTTCATCGCAACGGTGTACAAAACCTGATTGAGCGTGGCGGTCATCTCGTCAAGACCGGCGGTGGCAGTGAAGGTGCCCCCTGTTGATTCCGAAAGACAGTTCAGTCGCTCCACCGATGCGGTCCGGCCCAGACCAATCACATGAATGCGTATTTTCGGGGCATGTCTGGCAATCATTCTTGCCGTGGTGCACAGATCCTTGCGGCAATTGTCGCCGCCATCAGCGATGACCAGCATATGCAGGGGCCCTTTTATTTTCTCTGCAAGACTGGCTGCGTCAAGCAGCGCTGTGCCGATGGGGCTTTTGCCAGCCGGTAATATTTCGTCCAGGCGTTGCAAAAAACCGGTGGGTTGCAAGGGGGACAGGGGGACCACATGATCAACATCATTGCAGGTGTTTGTGGTTCGACGTCCAAAGGCAACAAGGCCGGTCTCCAGCTTGCCACGATAGGGGAACAGAACCCGACTCATGGCTTTGCGTACCAGCTTGTATTTCAGTTCACCGGCCAGCTGGTCTTCCATCGAGGAAGAACTGTCAAGAATGATGACAAGTTTGGGCAACGGATCGGCTATTGCCGGGAGGGTGGCGGAAAGGAATGCCAGGCCACACAGAAACCACGCAGTTGCCAGTAACAGGCTGCGTATCAGGGGTATGGATGCCATTTTGTTCATAATATGCTTTCCGCTGATCCCGAGAGTAATCGGCAAATCAGGCCGTAAACTCATAAACAGGGTCGAAATGGCAGGAGCAGATTTGTTTTTCCGCAAGGCGCAGGTTCGCAGGAAACCTTCCGGTTTTCAAGCGCTTGCAACGCAGCGGGAAAGAAAATCCGTCCTGTCCGCAGGATGACAAAAGCGCCGCAATCCGCGGCCAAAATGATCTTGCTCGTACCAGAAGTACGCGCTGCGATCATTTTAACCTCGTATTTTTGCGCTTTTGGCACCATTATCGATCCTGTTTATGAGTTTACGACCTAAGAGTCCGATTCAAAACTCCTCACTGATTTTATTGGCCTTTTCCTGCCCATTATCGGCGCAAACCGGCTTGAAAGGGACGCCGGCCCCGTTCGGCACCGGTTTGCCTGATTCTGGACAGGAAAAAACTCAATAAAATCAAGTAATGAGTTTTGAACCGGCCTCTAAGACATTACTATGAAAACAACAGAACGCGAATCAGTCATATTATGACTATTGTACGATCAGTTGCACCTTTTTGTTATCTCCGTTGTTGATAATGAAACGGCGGCGATAGCTGGACCCCAGATAATCAGCCACGGCTTCATAGCTGCCGCTGGAAAGGGTCAGCAACGGCGATTTGCTGCTGGCGCTGGCCACCTGTTTGCCGTTTGTATCAAGAACAGACCAGAAGACGCCGGGCAGAGCTTCGTCCTTGTCCGAAAGGGCAAGGGAGAGGCGGATGTGTCCGGCATTGATGGTCAGTTTGCGGGCGGTTTGCTCTCCGGCCTTTACCTCCACCCCGGCAATGGCGCCGGCATTGGAATTGCCGTAATGGGCCTCGACCTTATAGCGTCCGGCAGGCAGAATGAACGAATTGCGGAAACTGCGGGTCGGCAAATGCTGATCGACCTCTTCAAGGCGGTTGTCGAGGGAAAGCTTGACGGTCTTGGGGCGCGTTGAGCCTGCCGGTGTTATGGTCCAGGCGATGCGGGTCTGCTGTTTGCCGTTCCCCTGTTCGAGGCTGGAAGACAGTTTCAGGATACCGGCATCGAGATCAAGAACAAGCTGTTTTTTGTCCCCTGCATTGATCTTCAGACGCTCATACCGGGAGGCAGCCCCCTTGCGGGCAAGGACAAGATAGTTCCCGGCGGGCAGGATCAGTTGCGGGGCCGGATCAAGCGTGCGGACAAATTCCATATCCTGTTTGTCCCCGCGTCGATAGATGGCATATTGCACATCATCAAGTTCGGGACCACCTCTGGCGAGGCGCGCTTTGAGGCTGATTTGCCCGGCATCAAGCAGCAGGGTTGTTTTTATCCGGTCTCCGGCCTGGAGGGAAAAGTCGTGGCGGGCCGAGGCTTCTCCGGCCTGCGCTCTTAGTCTGTATTTGCCGGGGGGCAGATAGAAAACAGCCTTTTCCTCCTGTTTGTGCGCGATGATATTTCCAGGGCCAAACGATCCCGAAGAGGCATCGTAAAGGGAAAAAATAACCTGTTTCATCGGGGGTGATGCCGTTTCCAGCCGTGCACGGGCGGCAAGTACGCCGATATTGAAGGACAGGCGCTGTTTGACGGCGGTTCCGGCGCGCAGTTTCACATCCCGTTCGGCCAGCAAATTCCTGTAGCGCACCTCGACATGGTACTGCCCCTCGGGCAGGGACCAGAAAATATTGCCTCCTGTCTGTCTTTTGAGCGGCTGGGCACCGCTTTTCGAACTTTCACCGTGGCGATAGATGCGCCAGGCCAGATTGTCTTTCAGGGGCGGGTCATCGTCAGACAGTCCGGCACTCAGATAAAGGCCGGGCGGTGTTGTGACTTTTGGTTTTTGCGGGCGTGCCGGGTGCGCGGCAAGAGGGACAAGGCCTGAAAAAATATCGGTAATCGCGACCTTCAGGCGGTCGCTGTTTTCGGCCCTGTAGAATCGTCCGTGGCCTTTTCGGGCAATACACTGCAACTGTTCGACTTCCGCATCGGGAACGCCAAAGCCGATCACATCTATTTTCAGTCCCGGATGTTCCAGGACCAGGTTTGCTGCGGTTTTGCATGGATCCTGGCGGCAGTTTTCATTGCCGTCGGCAACAAGGATAATGTGATAGGGGGCATCTCCTGGTGCATTGGGCGGACCGGACGAAAGCGCCTCTGCGGCCATTTTCAGGGCGCTGGCCACGGGGGTCTTGCCACGCGGCAACAGGCGTTTGATGGTCTCGCCATAGGTTTTCGGGTCGATCTTGCCAATGGGTACAATCATCTCGATATCCCGACAATCGCGGCGTCTGCGATGGCCATAGGACATCACGCCAAGATCGGTTTTTCCCTTTAGCAGGGCGATATTTTCGGCCAGCAGGCGGCGTGCAATGACGATTTTTTCACGCGAATTGATGCGCCCCCACATACTGCCCGAACCGTCAATGATCAGTACGGTTCGCGGCACGGGCGTTGTGGCGTCGGCGTTTCCTGCGGGAAGCGCGAACAGCGCGGCAACCATCAGCAGGAGAAAGCGAATTCTGGCGTTGTCGATGCAAGGCATGTCGTTTTCCATCATTTTCGCGGATTTCATAACATCAATCTATCATTGCCATTCGTCAATATTAAAGATTTTATCGCAATATTGCCCGGACTTCCCTATATGTGAGAGGAAAACCGCATTCGGCGACAGACTGAACCGGAACAAATCAGGGCAAGGGGAAGAACGGAACATGCCACTTGGATTTTTGCTGGAACGTCGTTCGGTGGTGGCCCGGCAGCTCACAGAGCCGGGGCCGGACGAGGCGCAGATTGTCGAACTGGTCAGGGCCGCCATAAGGGTGCCGGATCACAAGGCCCTCGCGCCCTGGCGTTTTCTGGTCTTTGGCGGTGAAGCAAGGGCTGATATCGGTCGGGAAATTGCCACTGTCCATGCCCGCAAACATCAGGAGGCGTGCAAGCCGCGGCATCTTGATCAGGAACGCAACCGTTTTTTGCGCGCGCCGGTGGTGATCGCGGTGATCTCCAGCCCTGTGGAAAGCGAAACGGTACCGGTCAGCGAGCAGTTGCTGTCTGCCGGGGCGGCCTGTCAGAACCTTTTGCACGGGGCCCGGGCGCTGGGGTTTGCGGCGCAATGGGTGACGGAATGGATCGCCTATGACAGGGATGTGCATCGTCTGATGGGGCTTGATGATCATGAAACGGTTGCCGGTTTTATCCATATTGGCAGTGCCGTGGAAGCCCCGAAAGAACGCCCCCGGGTGACACCTGAAGAAAAAATGCGCTATTGGAAACCATAGCCTTGTCCGGTTTGATCTGTCAGGCCGTTTTGTCGGAGTGGATTGCCATGTATTATGATGCGAGAAAAAACAATCACGGGCTGGAATATGATCCGGTGAAAGCGATTGTCGCGCCGCGACCGATCGGCTGGATTTCGACGATCAACGAGGAAGGGGGCGTCAATCTGGCGCCCTACAGCTTCTTCAATCTGGTTTCCTATCGCCCGCACTATGTGATGTTCTCGTCGCACGGACGCAAGGACAGTTTGCGAAATGCCGAGCGTGAGGGCGAATTTGTCTGCTCCGTTGCAACTCTTCCGCTGTTTGACGAGGTCAACAGGACCGGTGCTGCCGTTGCCCCGGATGTTGATGAAATGCAACTGGCCGGGCTGGAGGCCATGCCCTCGCAATTTGTCAGGCCGCCACGTGTGGCAAAATCACCGGCGGCGCTGGAATGTCGCTATCACCAGACGGTCGAACTGCCCGCCGCCGACCGGCATGGCGAGGCCTATTTTATGGTGATTGGTGAAGTTGTGGGTGTTTATATTGAAGACAGGGTTCTCAGGGGCGGACGCTACAACACGGAAATGGCAGAGGCGCTCGGGCGGCTGGGCTATTTTGACTATACTGTTGCACGGACAATTGATGTTCCGGCGGAGCCTTCATGAGTGCCGCGCGGGGGTCGGGCACGGGGAGGCAAAAAGCAGTTTTGTCAACGCCCTGTTAAGAATTGATTATCTATGCTGATTTTCAGTTTCTGGCGTCGTTTGTTGTTGGTCACCTGCTGTCCTGTCAAAATTGCCCGGAGCCTGTATGCCTATCCAAAGAACGTCCTCGATGCCCGTCAGGGTGCAAAACGCGATCACTCTGGCCAGCCGTCGAACGGGGGCGAGCTTTGACTATCTTGTCAATACGGCGCGGCGCGAGAGTGCCTTCAGGGCCCACGCGAAATCCGGCTCCTCTTCTGCCGAAGGGCTGTTCCAGTTTGTCGAGGGCACATGGCTGAAGGTCGTGAAAGAGGATGGTGACCGTCTGGGACTGGGAAATCTGGCCAAAAATATTCATCGCACCAGTTCAGGGAAATATTATGTGCCCAACAGGGGGCGGCGACGCGAAATTCTTGCGCTGCGCCGCGATCCGGAGACAGCGGCTCTGGTGGCGGCTGCCTATACAGAGCACAATGAGCGCTATGTCCGTCATCGTATCGGCCGCACACCATCGGACGGCGAGCTTTATCTGGCGCATTTTCTGGGGCCTGGCAGTGCTGCCAAAATGATCCGGCTGGCGGAAAGTCACCCCGACAGTCCGGCCAGTCGCTATTTTCCGGCTGCGGCCAAAGCCAACAAATCCATTTTCTACAAGAATGGCAGGCCGCGGTCGCTGGCCGAGGTTCACCAAATTCTCGTTTCCAGCCATGTGGATGATCAGGATACAGGTGTGCGCCGGTCCGGTTCTTCCGCCTTCAGTTTTGGCATCATGGGGGATCTGCTGGCAGATACCCGTTCCCCGTCCCGTCACACCGGCAGGCATCAGGAAGGAAGCATCGGAGTCTGGGAAGATTTGTCAAAACCGGCTGCGGCTTCCGGGAAAAAATCTTCAACACGCCACAAGGCCGGGACCGAAGCGACCAATACGGGAACATCACAAACGGCTGAAAGGGCACGCCACCAGGCGGCAAGTGATCACTATCGCACGGCCTCGAAAACGGTGGGCAAGACATCTGACAGTGCCAAATGGATCCAGGATGCCTTCGGCGGATAGCAGGGCATAATCCCGGGGAGCAAAATGATTGACTCACGTTTTTCTTCCCATACCGGAATGAAAAAGGCTGACTCGCCTTTCTCTTTCGTCCTCGATATTTCGCGTCCCGGGCAAGCAACAGCGCCGATCAGGGACCCGGGGGCAACAAAAAGGGAATTCGTTGGGAAAATGAACAAAGCCATAAGTGTAGCACTTGCGGCTCTGGACCCCGGCGCTGCGCTATCGCTTGTCCGGGGAGCGGGGTGGTATAATTCCAGGGGGGAAAGGCCGACGCCTGAATTTCCGGTCCTTTGGTTGATTCACTTTTCGAAAAACATAAAACCCCTGACCGATCTGTGAAACCGGGCAGGGGCTTTTTTCGGTTTTCCGAACAGGTCGTTTTTGTTTTTGCAGTGCCGGTATGCCGGATCAATCCTGTTGTTTCAAAGTATCTTTTGCACCTGCATCCCGCCCGGATGAGCACGTTCGGCGACATGTGAGGAAGGGCTTCAATATCATCGTTGATCATTCGCAGGTTATGCATGCAGGCTGCCCTGCACGGAGCGATTGTCAAATGATGGCCAATTCCTCTTTTTACTTATTGCAAAACGCCGGTTCTCCAATCCCTGTCGGCGTTTGATAAGGCGCATTGTTTACTTCGTGAAGAGGCCGGGCTTTACGCGGTCTCGTTCTCTTTTGGATTTTCCGACTTTCTCCTGACTTTTTCTGCCTGATATGACCTTCCCGAGGGCTTCGGGCTTTTTATGGCGAGACATATTGACTGACAACAGAAATCAATGTGCAATACACAGTATTACACCAGTTCGTTTTCCCTGCTTTTTAGTCGCAAGTTCTCGTCATTCCAATATATATTCGATTGTATTCTGTATGCCGCAGAGACCGACAATATTTTAATACTGTCAGGATTGCGGCCCTCTACTGTCAGGTGGAGTCATTATCTTAGCCTCCTTTACTGTTCTACACTTCAAATGTAAGCATTCGATCATATTTCGTCAACAGAAAACCTTCCGGCTGACAGGCGGTCGTGGAAAAGAAACACGCTTGCGCCAGGAGCGTCGAGCGGATATCTATAGCGTTCATCAGGAAGAATTTACTCTGTGCTTATGGAGGCTGTTTATGGCTGTAGAAACGCCGGTTTGTGATTTTGGCTGGAAGGCGCCGCATTTTTCACTCCCCGCAACAGATGGAAAAACATATGACTTGCAGGAGCTTATGGGCGAGAAGGGGCTTTTGGTCATGTTCATCTGCAATCACTGCCCCTATGTCAAATCTGTGATTGACCGGATTGTCCGCGATACGCGCGAACTGAAGGAGCTGGGGATCAATGCGGTGGCCATTTGCGCCAATGATGCCGGAGAATATCCGGAAGACAGTTTTGACAATATGAAAGTTTTTGCCCGTGATCATGGCTTTGACTTCCCCTATCTGCATGATGAGGACCAGTCCGTTGCAAAGGCTTACAATGCGGTTTGCACACCGGATTTCTTTGGTTTTGACAGGGATTTCGGCCTGCAATACCGCGGTCGTCTCGACGCTTCTCGCAAGGAAGCGGCGCCTGATGCGCGGCGTGATCTGTTCGAGGCCATGAAGCAGGTCGCCGAGACCGGGCATGGCCCGAAAGACCAGATTCCCAGCATGGGCTGTTCCATCAAATGGAAAGCGGCCTGAGACCGTTTTGCAAAAAAATGGAACGCAGAGCGCTTTGTCGCTGCTCTGCGTTCCGGGTGTTTATAGCAATTGCTCAAGGCCAGGGATGGATTTGGCGACATTGGCGACGACATCGGCGCCGGCTTTTTCGGTGGCAAAGTTCATCAGTTCTGTACCAACGCCTTTGGCCTGATCAATGGACAATCCGGCACCGGTAAGCTGGCCCACCAGCGCCATTGCGCCACCGCCACCACCGAGCATTCCGGCTGCTGCCCCCATCAGCCCCCCGAGACCGCCACCACTGCCGCTGTCACCCTCGGATGCAGCACTGGCGGCCGCACTGGCGAGGTCACCTGCTCCGGGCAGGGCGTTCATCAGGCTGGCCACAGCATCGGCGTCGCCTTCCTTTTGAAACATGTTGAGAATCAGGCCAACGGCGGTTTTGGCCAGGCTTTCGGGGATGCCAACGCTTGAAACGATGCGGGCGATGAGTTCTTCCATTTTGGTCTCCGGTGAGGTTTGACATATGTCGTGCATACGGGATTGTGCGCACGCTTCATATAAAAGTCTGTGGCCGAGATAGCAAGGGTCTGCCCCTGTGACGGGCGTTTTCCATGTGACGGGCGAATGATTGTCATTGAAATTATCGCCAATCTCCCTAAACTCCCCGATAGAACGAATCCCGGCATGTCGTCAGTTCCCGGAAAATACTGTCGATCATATTCAGGACTGTCTGCCGGTATATCATATGAGGGATAAACAGGGAGCTGTTGACGATGAGCGAAGAAGGTTCAATCTATCTCGGGACCAGCAATATTGACAGGGATCCCCGAAAGGAGCGCTTGCTGCTCAAGCTGGCCAATCGGCACGGCCTGATTACCGGGGCGACAGGGACCGGGAAAACGGTTTCCCTGCAAATTCTTGCCGAAGGTTTCTCCGATGCCGGTGTGCCGGTGTTCTGCGCCGATGTGAAAGGGGATCTGTCAGGATTGGGTGCGACCGGTGTTGAAAAGGATTTTCTGGAAGAGCGGGCCAAAAAGATAGGCTTTGACGATTACAAATATGCGGCCTATCCGACGGTTTTCTGGGATCTTTTTGGAAAAAAGGGCCATCCGATCCGCACCACGGTGCAGGAAATGGGGCCGCTGCTGCTGTCCCGTCTGCTTGATATCAACGACACACAGGAAGGGGTGATAAATATCGCCTTTCGTCTTGCCGAAGACGAAAAGCTGCCCCTGCTCGATTTGAAAGACCTGCGCAAGCTGATGATCGAGGTCTCAAGCCGGGCCAAAGAGTTGTCGGGCGAATATGGCAATGTCTCGAAATCCTCGGTGGGGGCCATCCAGCGCCGCCTGCTTGTGCTGGAGGAGCAGGGGGCCGAAGAATTTTTTGGCGAACCGGCCCTGAAAATCAGCGAATTCATGCGCACCACCTATGATGGTCACGGCTTTATCAATATCCTTGCCGCCGACGAACTGATG
>JALXEI010000277.1 GCA_027069645.1 Hyphomicrobiales bacterium | reverse complement strand
CCGTGCCAGCGCCTTTCGCCGCAGCAACGCATTGAGCAAACTCGACTGGCCGACATGGGGGCGCCCGTCAAAGGCAATCTCGAGGCGGTCATCATGCGGCAGACGGGCCATGTCGACAACCCCCTTGAGGAAATCGCATTGTCCTGCGAAAAGTCTGGTTGCAGCCGCCAGATCATCGGGCTTTTCTGCCATGAATAAAGCCCCCTTTACCCTCACAGGCCGGTTCTCGTCAAACAGTCAGGTTGAACGACCATTGCTATGATTTTCCGGTCTTTTCACCCGCCCGCGCCAGAAGTTTTCGCAGACCGGTATTTTCCAGCAGGTCCACTTCAACACCGTTTTTCTTCATTATGTACCATTGCTGGATGATCGACAGTGTATTGTTCCAGGCCCAGTAGATCACCAGACCGGCAGGGAACGAGGCCAGCAGGAAGGTAAAGACCACCGGCATCCAGTTGAAAATCATCTGCTGTGTGGGATCCCCCTGTTGCGGATTGAGCTTCATCTGAATCCACATGGTAATTCCCATCAGCAAGGGCCAGACGCCGATTGACATAAAGGCGGGCGGATCGAACGGCAGCAATCCGAACAGATTGAGAAACGTGGTTGGATCCGGTGCCGAAAGGTCGTGAATCCAGCCAAAGAAGGGCGCATGACGCATTTCCAGCGTCACAAACAACACCTTGTAGAGCGAGAAAAAGACCGGAATTTGAATCAGTACGGGCAAGCAGCCTGACAGGGGATTGGCACCGGCTTTCTGGTACAGGGCCATCATTTCCTGCTGTTGTTTGACCTTGTCATCAGCATAGCGCTCGCGAATACGCACCATTTCCGGTTGCAATTCTTTCATCTTGGCCATGCTCTCATAGCTCTTGCTGGCGAGAGGGAAAAACAGCAATTTGACAAGCACGGTAACCAGCAAGATGGAGACACCAAAATTGCCAAACAGGCCGAAGAAAAAATGAAGAGCACTGAACATGGGCTTGGTGATAAAATAGAACCAGCCCCAGTCAATCAGCAAATCAAACTGTTTGATTTTATACTGCTCGGCATATTTGTCGATGAGATCAACTTTTTTGGCTCCGGCAAACAATCTGCCGGTAACCTCATGGCTTTCACCAGGTGCAATTTGCACGCCGCCAAGCAGATAGTCGGCCTGAAAACGTGTGGTATTGTCATTCTGACGCCCCGAAAAATGCGCTTCATAAGCGGTCTTTTGATCGGGTACAATTGTGGCTGCCCAGTATTTGTCGGTGATTCCCAGCCAGCCGCCTGATGCCTTGAAGGTCATGGATTTGTCTTCAAGGATTTTGTCGTATTTTACCTCTTCAAGCCCCTCCTCCCCGAGAACACCAATCAGACCTTCATGAAGAATATAAAACCCTTCGACCTGTGGCATCTCGTGACGGGAAATCAGCGCATAGGGATATAGCGTCACGTTTTTTGAAGATTTGTTCTCCACCCTCTGACGAATGGTAAACATATAGTTTTCATCGACACTTATGGTCCGTTTGAAGATGATTCCCTGACCATTGTCATAGACAAGCGTTACGGGGCTGGAGGGGGCAAGTGTACCAGCCCCCTGCGCTTTCCAGACCGTGTCCGGCCCCGGAGTCCTGATACCGCTGTTCGGCGCGACCGACCAGCCATATTCGGCATAGAACGGATGCTCGCTTCCCGCAGGTGAAAACAGCGTAACCCTGGGGCTTTGCGGATCGACCCTGACGTGATATTTCCGCAGCACAATATCATCAATGCGCCCCCCTTTCAGCGAGATCGACCCTGTCAGACCGGGTGTATCGATCCGATAACGGGGATGCTTCGCCAGCACGGTAGCCCGGTCGGCCTTATTGACTACAACCGAACCTGGAACCGCAGGGGCCGATCCCGGTGTGGCGGCGGAAGGGACCGGAGCTGATCCCGGCGCAGCAACGGGTGCACTGCCAGCCACCGGAGCAGGCTGGCCCGTACCCGGTTGTACTGTCCCCGAAACGGGGCCTTTTTTACCGGCGGCAAATTCAGCCGCCTGCTGGCGCTTCAGGCGCTCTTTTTCCATTTGCGGTCCGGCATAAAAAACCTGCCAGAGCAACAGAACGAGGCCGGACAAAACGATTGCCAGCATAAAGTTGCGATTATTATCCTGATCCATTGCAAGGCCTGCCGAACTGGTTAAACCTGTGCCTGTCGGGCGTTATTGCGCCGATTGGCACTATTTTCGATTATTGCGATTTTTCCCGCTCCCGGCCCGTGGGCCTTTCATGCGGGGTCTGTTTCCCTTGCCCCTCTTACCATGCACCCTGTCAAAGGCAATGGTCAGATCGTGCAAAAGAGACATGAAAGGACGTTTAAGGGTGCTTTTCCTGCCGATCAAGACATATTCGCACCCCGGGCGGGCCTTTTGTGGAGCAATCTCGCGCACCGCAGCCCGCAGCCGTCGCCTGATACGATTGCGGATCACGGCATTGCCAACTTTTTTGGTAACGGTAAACCCGAAACGGGCGGGATTTTTTTGCGCTGGTTCAGCAGAATCAGCGACAGGATCGCAGCTTTTTTCACTTTCCGGTGCCAGTTGCAAAACAAGCCCGGGTGCGGCGAAATAACGCCCGTTGCGCGCCCGCAGAAAATCTGCCCGTTTCCTGATTGTCAGCAAATGGAAACGCATTGTGCCCTCACAAACGGGCCGGATTTCAGTTATCCGCCAGACCGTATTTTCAAATGGCGAAATTGTGCAGCGGGATCAAAAGGCAAGCAGGAAACAGCTTTCCATGCGAGAAATCCCGGCTAGGCCGACAGCCTTTTGCGTCCCCGGCTTCTGCGTCTTGCCAGCACAACACGTCCGGCTTTGGTGGCCTTGCGCGAGCGAAATCCGTGGCGGCGCTTGCGTACAAGAACGCTGGGTTGATAGGTACGTTTCACGTTTCTTCTCCTGGCTTCGCCAACAAGTCAAATTTACGGCCCCCGGCTCCGGCAGAAAACCGGATCACATCGGCTTTCACAAGCCGGAAGATCCAAATGATTGCGCATTTTCCCGGAGATAATTCAATGCAAGCCCCGCTTATAGGAAAAGCCGCCCCCGAAGTCAATACAACACCGTGCCCTTTCGCCACCGGCATGGTCGTTTCACACACAAGTTATGCAGATGTGACGAGCATGTCCTGCATAAAACTGATATAGTACGCCAAATCAGACCTTGTCGAATCAATCCCGGCGCATCAGGATTGGCTCGTACGCCATCAGATCCGGAACAATCGCAAGTCGAGGCCAAACCCGTCATGAATGAAATTACGGAAGAGAAAGGGCAGGCTTCGATGCTGGCCCGTTTCGCCCCGCTTTTCGTTGTCCTCGGCCTTGGCGCATTCATTTACGCGATGGGCTGGCATCACTATTTCAGCTTTGATCAACTGGCCGCCAATCGCAAGCTGATCACCGGCCTTGTCGCCGATCATTTCTGGCTGTCGGCGCTGGCCTTTGCCGCTGCCTATGCCGGTGTGACGGCACTGTCCCTGCCGGTTGGCTCCTTCTTTACCATTCT
Organism: Hyphomicrobiales bacterium; assembly: GCA_027069645.1. Lineage (GTDB taxonomy): Bacteria > Pseudomonadota > Alphaproteobacteria > Rhizobiales > JAKIUO01 > JAKIUO01. The sequence continues at coordinate 8,818 of JALXEI010000277.1, read as the reverse complement.
CGGCGGCTTTCTGTTTGGCCCGCTGATCGGTGGTACGGCAACCGTTGCCGGTGCCACCATCGGAGCATTGCTGATCTTTTTTATCGTGCGCACCTCGCTGGGGGCGGCGCTGGCCGAAAAGGCCGGACCGTTCGTTGAAAAACTGCGCGACGGCTTTGCGGAAAATGCCCTTTCCTACATGTTCTTTTTACGCCTTGCGCCGGTTTTCCCGTTCTGGCTGGTGAATATCGCCCCGGCTCTGCTTGGCGTGGGCACCATGACCTATTTCATTGGCACCTTTTTCGGCATCATGCCCGCCACCTATACCTTTGCCTATATTGGCGCCGGTCTTGGTTCTGTGATTGAAGCGCAGGACATCGCCTATGGCCATTGCGTCAACCGCAATGATACAGAGGGCATTCGGCCCACTGACACAGGATGCGGCTTTTCCCTTGACCCTGGTGATCTTGTCACCCCCGAACTACTCATTGCCTTTGCCGGACTGGCGATCATCGCACTTGTTCCGGTGTTTTTCAAAAAATTCAGGAAGAGCTAGACTTTATGGTGCAAAAACTGACGCCTGACCTTTGTATCATCGGGGCAGGATCCGGTGGCCTCAGCGTTGCGGCGGCGGGGGCTCAACTGGGGGCCGATATCGTTCTGATCGAAAAAGGCAAAATGGGCGGTGATTGTCTCAACACCGGCTGCGTGCCTTCAAAAGCCCTGCTGGCGGCGGCCAAACGCGCTCGCCAGATCGCCACTTCAGACGATTTCGGAATCACCTCAACCACACCTGAAGTCGATTTCCCACGCGTTATGGCGCATGTCAAAGACGTTATCGCCCAAATCGCCCCCAATGACAGTGTCGAGCGCTTTTCAGGTCTGGGGGTGCAGGTGATCGAGGCGACCGGTTGTTTCACCGATCCCCGCACGGTACGAGCCGGAGGCTATGAAATCCGGGCCCGCAGATTTGTCATCGCCACCGGTTCCGCCGCCGCCCTGCCCCCTGTATCCGGCCTTCAGCAGGTTGACTATCTCACCAATGAAAATGTCTTTGAATTGCAGAATCTTCCCGAACATCTGCTGGTCATCGGCGGTGGTCCCATCGGCATGGAGATGGCCCAGGCCTTTCGGCGTCTTGGATCAAAAGTGACGGTGCTGGAAGCCTTCACCCCCTTTGCCAAAGATGATCCCGAAGCCGCGGCTGTCGTTCTGAAGCAATTGCTTGACGAGGGAATTGAAATCCATTCCGAAACCAGGGTGGAACGCGTCGAGCAAGACGAAAATGGCATCATTGCCCATATTTCGAAGGGGGAAATGCGCAAGACTATCCGCGGATCGCATCTGCTTGTTGCCGCCGGACGCAAACCGACCGTTGACGGGCTGGGGCTGGAAAAAGCCGGTATCGAGGCCGACCGGCGCGGCATAAAAGTCTCGCGCGCGCTGCTTACCACGAACAAAAGGGTGTTTGCCATTGGTGATGTCACCGGGGGGCTGCAATTCACCCATATGGCCAACTATCACGCCGGAATTGTCATTCGTCGCGCCCTGTTCCGCCTGCCGGCAAAAGTGACCACAGATGCCGTGCCCTGGGTCACCTACACCGATCCCGAACTGGCCCATGTTGGTCTTTCGGAAGCCGAAGCGCAAAAAATCGGCCGGAAAATCCGTGTTCTGCGCTGGCCCTATGCCGAAAATGACCGGGCCGTTGCCGAACGTCATATAAAGGGGTTCATCAAGGTCATAACGGATCCCAAAGGGCGCATCCTCGGGGCAACAATTGTCGGTCCCAATGCCGGAGAAATCATCCAGATGTGGACCTTCGCCATCACGCACAAAATGAAAATCAGGGCCATGACCGAGTTCATTTCACCCTACCCCACCCTCTCCGAGATCTCCAAAAGGGTTGCCTATACATATTATACCGGGAGCCTGACCAGTCCCGGACTGCATCGCCTTGTACGCTGGCTCGGAAAGCTTGGCTAGCTGTGAAGTCTCGAAAAGGGTATAATATACGGTTATGAACCGATCTTTTGATCATAAGGAGCAGGGAAAGGAGCTGCCGGCAACGGTACAAAAATCTGCCATGTCCGTCAGACAGGGCCTGTCCCGCAGCAGCATTCTGCAAGGCCCGAAGAGCCTTTCGGGGAAACTGCTGCTTTTGACCGTGCTGTTTGTGATGCTGGCCGAAGTCCTGACTTTCGTGCCCTCGGTGTCAAATTTCCGCCGCAACTGGTTGCAGGAAAGACTGACAGCCGCACAGATCGCCGCCCTCTCTGCCGAAGCCGCGCCCAAGCGGCAGATACCCGCCCGGTTACGAGACGAACTGTTGAAGACAGCCCGCGTTCATGCGGTGGCTGTGAAACGCAATCAGACACGCTTTCTCGTGCTTGAAGCCGAAATGCCGGAGCACATTGATGATCATTTTGACCTGCGCAAGGCCGGCTGGTTCAGCCTCATCAGGGATGCCCTTCGCGTTTTCGTCACTGACCATAACAGAACCATCCGGGTGGTTGGTCGCCTCAACATGGTGAACAGCGATTTCATCGAAATCGTTATTGATGAAAAACCGCTAAAGGATGCGATGTTCCGCTTCGCCCGCAATATTGCCCTGTTGTCACTGCTGATTTCGGCTTTTACGGCAACGCTTGTCTATTTCGCCCTGCGCGCCTTGCTGGTCAAACCCATGCAACACCTGACCGGCAATATGGTCAGCTTTTCGCGCAATCCCGAAGATGCGAGACGCATCATCAAACCGTCTGGTCGCACGGATGAAATCGGTGTTGCCGAACGGGAACTCGCGGGCATGCAGAAACAGTTGTCGGGTACCCTGCGTCAGAAAAACCATCTTGCCGCCCTTGGCCTTGCCGTCAGCAAGATCAATCATGACCTGCGCAATATCCTTGCCAATGCGCAGCTTATTTCCGATCATCTCGGTACCATTGAAGACCCGGCTGTACAGCGACTGACGCCGCGCCTGATCGGATCGCTGGACCGGGCCATCCGTCTTTGCTCGGATACGCTGAACTATGGCCGCTCCCGGCAAAACCACCCGCAGCCTGTCCGTTTTGCCCTCGCGCCGCTGCTTGAAGAGATTTGCGAAAGCCATTCCCTGCCTGTCGAAGGCGAGATCGACTGGCTGGTCGATATTCAGCAGGAGCTGTCCCTGCTCGCCGACCGGGATCAGATTTACCGTGTATTATCCAATCTGGTCCGCAATGCCCGCCAGGCCCTGGAACAGCATCGCCTCAACCGCCCCCCGGACGCACTGGCGGATCGCATTGCCATCAAAGCCTGGAAAGAGCAAGGCAAAACCATACTGGAAATTTCCGATAGCGGTCCGGGTATTCCCGAAAAAGTGCGGGCACATCTGTTTGATGCCTTTCGCGGCACAACCAGCCGCAACGGCTCGGGCCTCGGTCTTGCCATCTCGAAGGAAATTATCGACAGCCACGGCGGCAAAATCGAACACCTGGAAGCCCGTAAAGGGCAAACCGGCACCCTCTTTCGCATCACATTGCCGGATTAGGTCATAAACTCATAAACAGGATCGAAATGGCAGGAGCAGATTTGTTTTTCCGCCAGGCGCAAGTTCGCAGGAAACCTTTTGGTTTTCAATAGCTTGCAACGCAGCGAGAGAGCAAATATGCCCTGTCCGCAGGATGCCAAAAGCGCTGCAATCCGCGGCCAAAATGATCTTGCCCGTACAAAAGTACGCGCGGCGATCATTTTAACCTCGTATTTTTGCGCTTTTGGCACCATTATCGACCCTGTTTATGAGTTTATGACCTGGGCCGTAAACTCAGCTTTCAAGAGACTTGTAGGCGAGTTCGCATATTTTACGCAGTTCGTCTCGCCTCAGGGAGCCGGTCATGGCATACTGAAAGGGCTGATCCGTCCACAGATAGGTAAAAAGATCGCCGGATTTGTAATATTGAAAACTGCTGTCCTGTTGCTTGGAAACGGGCATCATGAAAAAGGTCAGGCGCTTGCCATGTTCGTTCTCGTACATGAACTGGGCACTTGGCACGCGGCCTTCGCCAGGCAACAGACGACCGCCCACCAGATTGTAACCGGCAGCCGACAGATCAGGCGCCCTGACCTTGTTGCCAAGGCGCTTTGACAGCCATTTCAACAGATGGGCTTTATCGTCAACCGACACTTCCACCGGATGACGCACCTCGGGCACATAGATGCTATGGGCTTCCAGCGCTTCGGAGAGAAAATGCGCTTCCTCGTTGACAAGCCCCCTGTAACCGTCATTGGCAAACCAGCCCAGCGCACCTCCCGACACAAGAAAGGCAAGGCTGGCGGCCATTTGCCACCTCGGGCGGATAACACGATGTTCGACCCGCAACCGTTCGCTCACGCCTTTTTCCAGCCTGGCAGGCAGCGGCTCGTCAAGAACCCCGTCGAAACAGTCGTGCAGACTTTCATTGAGCGCCTGGAGGTTCCGAACTTCCCTTGCCATATCCGGATGGTCTTTCAGCCAGGCCTCGAACAATATCTGCTCTTCAGGCGGCATTTCACCATCCACATACAGATGAATATCGTTTTTTGAAAAGGAGAGATTGCTCATTTGACCCTCCTGATGCGGGTTGATGCTGTTTTGTTTCGTTCTTCGCTCATCAGTTCTTTCAGTCTTTTGCGGCCCCGCGACAGGCGCGACATCAGTGTGCCGATACGAATATCCAGCAGTTCGGCCGTCTCCCGGTAACGAAAGCCTTCAAGGCCCACCAGCAGCACGACTTCCCGGTGTTCCGGAGACAATTGCGCCAGGGCTTTTTTCAGGGCGATATGATCAATGGTGCTGTTTGCCGGATGATCATTGCCGTCGGCTATTTGCCCGGCATCTTCCATTTGCACTTCAACCGATCGCCTGGCCAATGTTCGTTTGCCATCAATAAACAGGTTATGCATGATGGTGAACAGCCATTTGCGCGGATTATCGCCCTCGCGCCATTTGTCGAGAAATCGCAAGGCCCGTTCCAGCGTATCCTGGACCAGTTCGTCAGCCTCCTCGCGATTGTCAACAAGGGCCAGCGCATAGCGGCGAAGGCGCGGGATCTCGGCCAGTATGGCGCGTTTTTTGTTCATGCAAGGCTCTTCCCTGACAAGGGGGCTGTGTCCGTGACCTCTGCCTCCTGCCGGCCCCGTTCGGTTGCAAGGTCAGATGCGGAACGGGACCAGCCGGAGAAGGAAACGGAGTTACTTCTTCTTTATATCACGATATTTCTTGTGACACTGCTTGCAATATTTGACCGTATTGACAAATTCGGGTTTGAAGCTGTCCAGCCCGCCAGCCGCCGCTTTGGCCGCTTTTTCGCTGTGTTCTTCCAACTCGTGAATGAGATGTTTGAAATTGTCCATCTCGCTCCAGATCTCGGCTTTGGCTTCGGTGTCGCCACCGGTTTTGGAATTGTCGGGGAACTTGTGGCCGAACCCGTAAGCCACAGCATTGATAGCGCGCATGGCCAGTTCGGCCTTTCGGGCATCCCAGGGCGCCTTTCCCTTGACCATCGCTCCGGCTGTCTTGGCAGCAAAACCGGCTGTTGCCATCATTTCCTGACGGGCATGGATCGGGTCGGCCGGTTTGCTCATGGTATCGGCCCGCACCGGTGTCGACAGACCCGTCAGGTGGTTCGCCATACCGTAGATGCCCAACCCGACAAAACCCGTCGCGGCCAGCACCAGTGATGTTTTTTTGAGTGATCCGAATGTCATTTCGAACTCCTTGCTGAATTTTTCAATCGAGACAGCCTTTTGCCCTCTCAATTGCACAAACGATGCAAGGAACCGTTTTATTCCCTTTTGTGAAACTTTATGTTTGCCGCCTTCCCCTTCTGCTCATCCTCCTGGCCAGGCGAGAACGGGAAACAGGGGTTGTTTGTTGGGGGCGGTACTCTCGTAAATCATAACACCGTGTGATTTCATATTTTCAACAAGGCCAATCGTGACCTCCGGTTCAACGTCCCCCTGCCGCGGGGCGGTCGCAAGGCCGAAAGGGTGAACGACAATCTCGCGGCGCAAGGAAGCGAGCAGCAGAGGGGCCACACCATCGGGGCGCTTCACAAGCGTACCCGAACGCCAAAGGCGTAGTACGAAACGCCCGGCTTTTTCGTTTCGTTGCCGTACAAAGGTCGCGACCGGAAACCGACCATTGTGCATGACAGGCAACGGTAGCAGATCTTTCAAGGTCGCACGGGGCAAAAGCAGCTTCAGCCCGTCTCGCCAGGTGAACGCGGGAACCTTGCGCCAGCCGAGTGCCCGCATCCGCTCACCCAGTTCAGCGGTGGATCCGGCCCATTGCAGAGCGAGGGGTTCTCCATGATCGCCGTCAAGATCAATTCGCCTCTGTGGCAGAGCCCGCCAGCCTTCCCTTTTCCATTTTGCCAGAGAAATCCTTTTTACGACCTTACGGGGCTCATAGCGGAGCATATTGCCGTTGAAATTCTTCCACGCATGAAAACCGCCAAAGCCGATAAAAACCGCCAGCACCGCCGCCGCCATCAGGGAACAGCGGCAGTTTTTGAGATCTGTATGCCCGATCAGCAGCGCAAATGCCGCGGTCAGCATGGTGCCGAATAACATGCCGCCAAGAACGTCCGAGGGCCAGTGCGCGGACAGATAGATACGCGACAGACCAACAAGTGTCACCCATAGTCCCGCGAGGGCATAAACAATCCCCCTGCCCCTGATCGACAGTTTATGCGCCACCACGACAGCGAACACGCCGAACACAACAGCGGACAGGGTCGTGTGACCGCTGGGAAAGGAATAGTTGTGCGCCCCCGTATAAATGTCGATGGGGCGCGGTTTGTGGAGAATTTGCTTGATGATCGGCACAAAGGCCATCGCCGCGCCAACGGTCAGCGCGACGGCTGCCGCCAAGCGCCAGGCCCTTTGCAGAAAAAGCAGGCCGATAAGCGTTGCCACGGCTGCCATCAGCGACACCGAGTCCCCCAGAGACGTAATCACCACCATGATCGCGTCTGCGGGCCGGGTGCGCAACCCCTGTATCAGATGATTGATGGCCGTGTCTGCACGCACCAGCGGATCGCCACTGACAAGATCTTCCAGTACGCCCGCAAACCCGAACATGCCCGCCAGCAACAGCGCTACCCAAAAGGCCATTCCGGCCAGCCGCGGCTGATCCGGATCAAGCCAGGCCGCCAGAACACCGGCCGGACGCCAGCGCATTTCCGACAGGTGACGAATGGCCTTTTCATACAGCCTCGCCAGCAAAGGCATTCCCCTGTTGACCAGCAAGCGGGTCAACCGGATAACCACAAACAGCATGATCAGCAACAGGGCCACCAGCACGGCCAGACGGCCACTGACGGCGCCAAGGGTGTTCCAGGCGAGCCCCAGACCGGCAGCAGGCAATATATGGACAATGGCCCAGCCTGTCGCCGAGACAAAATTGGCAATGTAAAAGCGTTTGGGCGGCATGCCCAGCACACCGGCCGCCACCGGCACAATGGCCCGCAGAGCGGGCAGAAAACGGGCGATAAGGATGGATTTTATCCCGTGCCTTGCAATGAAATTCTCCCCTTGTGCCAGTAGTTGCGGACGTTTTTTCAGCCACGGCCAGTTACTGATATCCTCCCCCTTTGAATGGCCGATCCAGTAGGAAATGCCGTCACCCGCAACCGCACCCAGCGTTGTCCAGATGATCATCGGCAGCAGATCAAGCCCCGCCGCCCCGGCCGCGGCAGCAACGCCGAGGACCAGTGCCTCCCCCGGGAAAAGGGCCCCGATCACAATGATCGCTTCGGCCCCTGCCGCAACACACAGAACAAGCCCCACCAGCATCGGGTTTGATCCGGCAAAATCAATAATCTGCTGAATAAATTCGTGTAACCATTGTGTCACGTGCCGTTCTCCACCTCTGCCATGTCAGGCGACACAATTACAGCTACTTCCGGCAAAATCCAGATCGTTAACCTGTGAAACGAAATTTATATGCGGCAGCGCCAGCGACGACTCATGTTGATATGTGTCTTCGTTGACAGAACAATGGCTTGACACCAACACATGCGTTGATTTCAGGGACGATTGGTATTGCAGGAACAGACCAACAATCGGGCGAAGATACACCAGACGCAAAACAGCCCTGCTACCGGTCTCGTGATCGATAGCAGGGCTGTTACTATTTTCTTTGTTATATCAGGGGAAAATGACAATGTGTCCGGAATGCCTGGCAACGACCTACTCTCCCACACCTTAAGATGCAGTACCATCGGCGCTGGAGCGTTTCACGGTCGAGTTCGGAATGGGATCGGGTGCAGGCGCTCCGCCATAATCACCAGGCAATCAGGACACACTGCTTGCCTTTCCCGCCATTTGTCGCGAACATCAGTTCGTTTTGGCGGGTTCAGCTATAGAAATCAGGTCTTGTCTGTATCAATATTCATCATCGCAACACGACACCACACACAGACAAAAATCAGTCTGTGCGGGTGAACATTGACTAATGAGAGCAAATCAAGCCAATCGAATTATTAGTACTGGTAAGCTTCGCGCATTACTGACGCTTCCACACCCAGCCTATCAACGTGGTGGTCTTCCACGATTCTCAAGGGAAAACTTGTTTTGAGGGGGGCTTCCCGCTTAGATGCTTTCAGCGGTTATCCCTTCCATACATAGCTACTCTGCTGTGCCACTGGCGTGACAACAGATCCACCAGAGGTATGTCCATCCCGGTCCTCTCGTACTAGGGACAGCTCCTCTCAATTTTCCTACACCCACGGCAGATAGGGACCGAACTGTCTCACGACGTTCTAAACCCAGCTCACGTACCGCTTTAATTGGCGAACAGCCAAACCCTTGGGACCTG
>JALXEI010000276.1 GCA_027069645.1 Hyphomicrobiales bacterium | reverse complement strand
ATGACGCACCACCTCCGCTTCAGCTTCGAAGCTGATTTTGAAGTCCTGGTAAGGCAGGATGAGCTCAAGGGAAAGCCGCTCGCCGACCGCGGGCAGCTTGCCGCGAATGCCATCAAGCCGCAGACCGCCAACGCTCCAGTCGACGGCCCGATACTGTTTTTTGTTGAAATGAACAAAAAGGGGCGCCGTCACCCGATTGTGGCGGCGTCGATCCGCCCTTTCATATTCGATCGCAAGCGCCATCAGTTTTTACCCCCTGCAACAGGGGCAATCGGTTTTTGCGCTTCCGGCAGCGGTTTGTCATTCCAGCGCAGATCAAATGGCGTCAGGCGGACAATGCTATCCCTGGTTGAAGCCCAGGAAGGATCCTTGCCGCCAAAAAACACATGCGCCATAACCCCTTTCACATGCACCGTTTCCCGGGTTCTGAAATTCAGCTTTGCGCGGGAAATGACCAGTCGGCCATTCACCCAGACCCTGATGCGCCCATCATTCCGGCCCGGATGATTGAGGATGACTTCCTGCACAAGGCGCGTCCAGCCGCCACGCTTGAAGACAAAGGCGCCGCGATCGAGACTGATCCCCCGTCCGTCATTGCCGACGATATAGGCATAGACCTCGCCCTTGCCGCCTGTTCTCCACATGAAACGGGTCGAAAAGCCGTTCTCGCCCGTGACCTTGCGGCCCCCCGAAGGGCCTTCACCCCCGAATATGCCCGGCAGCTTTCCGCCTTTGACAAAATCGAAACCGGCGGGAAACCGGACCTCATAGGCCAGGCAGGCCGCCCGCGTGTTCCCGGGAAGCTGCGGAGTCCAGAGAAAACCGGCTCCGCCTCTTGGTGCGAATCTGCTACCCGGATTCACGGACCCTTTGGGGATTTTCAGTTCCATCACCCGTGGTCGTTGCGGATCGTCCGTTGCCACCAGTGACAGATTGTTTTTCAGCCCCCAGTAGCGCGGACCGGATACCGATTTGATATAGGTCGCCAGTTCTTCAAAAAAGGCCCCTTCCCCCACTGCCGAACGGTCCTCAAAAAGGATGGCGCCGGGGGGATAGGCGGACGTACAGGGCGGAAGCTCCCGTTCTTCAGCCATAAGACTGACGCCACGCGCCCTGTCGTCGGCCTTGCCCCAAACGGGCAAAACCGCACAAATGAACAAAATCACCACCAAGGAGGTTCGCCCCGTGAGGGCCGGGAAGTTTTCAACAATCCTGGTCAGCATTACAAATCCGCTTCAACGGAGCGCAACCTTGCGGTGGACACCCCCTGTCCTTTCACGATCAGGCCGAGCGAATCAGCGGACGATCCCGGTTTCGCCAGTCCTCGCCGCTATTGCCATGCCAGTACAGGCCTTCCACAACACCTTGCATGGCACTGTAGTCTTCAAGCCCCACCAGATCAAAAACAACCTGCTGCGAACGCCAGGGCAAGTCTGCAAAATTTTCGACAGTCCGCGCCCGGGCGATAATGATCAGGTCATTGTCCTGCACCAGTTGCCGACAATCATCGACCATCATGCGGGCCAGATGCGGCAGGGCCGACAGGGCAAAATTCTGATTGCTGCCGATCAGGCGCTCCGTGTTCAAAACCGGATCATAAATTTCGACCCGGCGTCCCTTGCCCAGCAGTTTTTCCGCAATCGCCACCATCGGCGACTCGCGCAGATCATCGGTATCATCCTTGAACGCGAGGCCAATCAGGCCGATGCGCATCTTGCCGGTTTTGAGAATATTCGAAGTGATCTGCTCAATCTGCATATTGTTGGACAGGTTGACATTCTCAAGCATTGGCAGCGCCAGGGCATTGCGTCGGCACCAGGAGGTAACGCCGCGCAAATCCTTGGGCAGACAACTGCCACCAAACGGCATGCCGGGACGCAGATATCTGGGCGATATGTTGAGCTTGGTATCCTTGCAGAAAATATCCATGACCTCACGGCTGTCGACGCCAAAGGCCCGCGAAATCTGGCCTATTTCGTTGCCAAAAGTCACCTTGACCGCATGAAAGCAGTTATCGGCATATTTCACCAGTGCCGCGGTCATCGGATCGGTAAAGATATCTTCATCCGCGATATCGGGATAAAGTCCGGCGGCCACCGCCGCGACAACCTTGTCGGTACATCCGTAAACCGTTTTTGGGGGATTGTAAAAATCATAAACGGCCTGCCCCTCGCGCAAAAACTCGGGATGCACACAATAGGCCGCGGGCTGCGTATTGCCGATCTCGCCGGTCAATATATCTATCAGTGATCCGTGAACATCCGGAAGTGCGGTCGAACGCACAAAAACCGGAATGCAGCGTCCGGTTTCATGGCGCACCCGCGCAATGTTCTTCATGACCTGATCGAGATAGGTGGTGTTGATATCCCCGTTGGCCAGCGAGGGCGTCCCCACACAAACAAAAATCGCGTCACTTTGCCCGATCGCGCTGTCGACATTCATGGTCGCCGAAATCAGGCCATCTGCAACACCACGCGCGATCAGTTCGGGAACTTCCGGCTCGCTGATGGGACTTTTCCCGGCATTGACCAGATCAACCTTGTCCCTGCTGACATCCACACCAATGACCCTGTGCCCCATTTTGGACAGGCAGGCCATACTCGTCACGCCAACATAACCAAGACCTATGATCGATATTACATAGCTCATGAAAAACAACCCCGCAAAGACATCAACAATAAATTGAGTTTTTCAACCCGGATTTCTTTGCACTGCTCTTTTTCATCCGTCAAGTGGTCATATGGACTTTGTCGGAACGGGATTGCGTTCCTCGGCTTTTTCGAGCCTTGTTCCTGTACATGTTTTTGTCCGCCATTTCCATGATCCGACGCACCGTTCTGCCAGCCCTGATTTCGCTCACCCCGGCCGAAAATGACAGATTTTCGGCCCCCGGGCCCCACCCGGCGGTGGCGATGGCAACAGAGCGTGCCAGTTCATGGATCTTTAATTCGGCCTGGTCGCATGTGGCATGAGACAAAATAATGCCGAACTCGTCCCCGCCAAGGCGACCAAAATGATCGCTGCAACGCAGTCGCTTCCTGATATGTTCTGCCAGTTTCTTTAGAATATGATCCCCCCGGGCATGACCATAACGATCATTGACGGGTTTGAAATTGTCGAGATCAATATAGATAAAGGCTGAAACAATACCATGCCGCTCACAATCGACAAGCGACCGCTGCAAGGCAGCCGTCAATCCCCGCCGGTTCAGGATTTGCAGGGCCGCGTCCTGGTCGCAAAGAACTTCAAGACGCCGCACCTTTTCAAGCAGGGCGCTGTTGCGCGCACTCAGATCCGCAACCAGAGCTTGCAGATCCTGTACACCTGCTTCGCCAGTCAGGGACTGATCCGCCTTCAGCATATGAAACATTTTACCCATAAACTCACCATGATGCCAGACAACACAAATATTGACCCGTTTCACCGGAGCAATTTTTCTGCTCCCCGGTATTAACCCGATGTTGTAAATATTCTGCCACACTTCTTCCTGATCTGCCGCCTTTATGCAATCAGGGAAAACAGCCGGTAAACAATACCGGCCCGAATATTCGCAAGCGGCAAATTCGCCAAATGCGACATTGTGCCATAGCCATGCCTTGATTCAGGCTAAAATGTGTAAGGGATCGGGAGGAAAAAATCGAAAGGTCAGCCATTTAGGTCATAAACTCATAAACAGGGTCGAGAATGGTGCCAAAAGCGCAAAAATACGAGGTTAAAATGATCGCAGCGCGTACTTTTGTACGAGCAAGATCATTTTGGCCGCGAATTGCAGCGCTTCCGGCA
>JALXEI010000275.1 GCA_027069645.1 Hyphomicrobiales bacterium | reverse complement strand
CGGAAACCCCGCCGCTGGTGAGCACCATATCCGCGTCAACAGCCGCTTTTTCAAGACGCTCCTGCGTTTGTTGCAAATCATCCGGGACAAGGCCAAAATCCAGCAATTCGCAGCCTGTGCGTTCAAGCAGTGCCGCCAGCATGTGATGGTTGGAATTGTAGATCTGTCCCGGTGCCAGAGGTTTGCCCGGCTCGGCAAGTTCATCGCCGGTCGAAAAAAGGGCAATGCGCGGCTTTCTGAAAACCGCGAGAGTTTCGATCCCCATCGAGGCGGCCAGCCCGACATCCTGCGGCCGCAAACGCTGTCCGGTTTTCAGGACAGTCTGCCCCATCGCGAGATCCTCGCCGATTTTGCCGATAAAGCTGTTCGCCCGCACTTCTTTTGTAAAGGTGACTGTCTTGCCATCGGATTGTGTGTTTTCCTGCATGACCACGCTGTCGGCGCCATCGGGTAACATGGCACCGGTGAAGATGCGGGCCGCCGTGCCCTTCGCCAGGGGGGCGGCTTTCATACCGGCGGTGATGACCTGCGAGATCGGCAGGGGGGCGCTGCATTCCGTGGCCCTTACGGCATAGCCATCCATGCGGCTGTTATCAAAGGCGGGCACATCAAAGGGCGATACAATGTCCTGCGCAAGGATCCGGCCACTGGCCCGCGCCAGAGGAATGTTCTCCTGCTCCCTGACCGGTCGGGCATTGTCTTCGAGAATTTTCAAAACCTCTTCAAGAGGCATAAGGGGTTGGGACATGGTTCTTCTGTTTGTTTGTCTGGTGTTTCAGATTTGCAGGCCAAAGGCGCTAAAGGGAATAAAGTTCACCATTTCCCCCGCTTCAACCCTTGTCGTTTCTTCATCAAGTTCGATAAATCCGTCGGATTTTGTCAGGGATGAAATGAGACCGGAGCCGTCACGGTCAAACTTCGCGACCTGCAAGCGCCCCGCTTCGTCCGGTTTCAGTATGCCGCGCAGGAATTCCCGGCGTCCCGGCTTTTTGTTCATCGAAAAAAGCGCCGGAAGTGCAAAACGGCGCGGGGGGCGCCAGGTTTCACCTGATAAAATCGTTATTACGGGGTGGGCATAGAGCAAAAAACACAGAAAAGCGGCCACAGGATTTCCCGGCAGCCCCAGAAACCGGCAGTTGCCGATCTGCCCGAAACTGACCGGTTTTCCGGGCTTGATGGCGACCTTCCACTGGTGGATCGAGCCAAGTTCATTCAGGATGCGGGGAATATGGTCCAGTTCGCCAACGCTGACGCCGCCCGAGGTCATTAATATATCATGGTTTTCGGCCGCTTTGGCCAGTTGTTCGCGGATCATGTCAGGGGTGTCCGGCAGGACGCCAAGATCATGGCAGCGGGCACCGCCAGCCGTAATCAGGGCGCGCAACATGGCGGCATTGCTGTCATAGACCTTGCCGGGCTGAAAGGGCGTGCCGGGGCGGATCACTTCATCCCCGGTCGAGAATATCGCCACATTGAGGGGCCGGTAACAGGTGATTTTGCTGATACCGGTGGAGGCGATGGCCCCAAGGTCCTGCGGCCGCAAACGTCGGTGGGCGGAAAGAACAGTCGCCCCCGCGCGGACATCCTCACCGGCAAGGCGAATATTGGCGCCCTTGTCGAGACCTGCGGCGAGTTTGATTTTTATCTGTCCGTCGCATTCCACCTGTTCCGTATCTTCCTGCATGATCACAGTATCGATTCCATCGGGGACGCTGGCGCCGGTGAAAATACGAATGGCCGAGCCGGGAACCACTTTGCCTTCGAGGGGAGAACCGGCCGCGGCGCGTCCCCTGACCGGCAGGGTGCTGCCTGTCTCGCGATCATAATCGGCAAACCGGAAGCCATAGCCGTCAACGGCGCTATGGTTGTGAGCCGGAATATTACGCGGTGCATATATCGGTTTGGCCAGTACGGCGCCAGCGGCATCAACGGCGTCTATCTCCCGGACGCCTTCTACCGGCTTCAGTCCGCAGGTCAGTTTCTGCAAGGCTTCCTCATGGGGCAGCAGTGCAGCTTCATTGGCACAACAGTCATCCGGCATTTTTTTATTCATGGAAAGAAGTTCCGGCTCGTTGTTCATGGGTTATCGGGCAGGCAGGCGTGCGCCGGGAAAGAAAAACGGACGGCATGGCAGCATTCCGGGGCCGTTTTCATTTCGATCCGTCGGCATTAGTTCCTGTCCTTTTGTGTTATCTTGCAATCATCACATCCGTGGATCGCGGATTGTTTCATATACAACACATATATCCGTTGAAATATATGATAAAAGTCATAAGCGAACAGACGTCAATATAGCGTTGCTGAAGATTGCCTCGTGCTTCTCTTTTCTCCTCGATGTTTCACTTACCTGACAGGCGATTGCGCCGGGCCGGGTCCCCTGTATTCTCCTTCCAGCAAACGGATTATTGCAGATTTTCAACACACATGCCCCGGCACAGGGCCGGGGATCTGTTTTGGGAGAGAGGGGATCTTGTCGCGAACAGGTATAAATTCGCCAATGAGTTTAGGTCATACACTCATAAACAGGGTCGAAATGGCAGGAGCAGATTTGTTTTCCCGCGAGGCGCAAGTTCGCAGGAAACCTTCCGGTTTTCAAGAACTTGCAACACAGCGGGGGAGCAAATAAGCCCTGTCCGCAGGATGCCAGAAGCGCTGCAATCCGCGGCCAAAATGATCTTGCACGTACAAAAGTACGCGCGGCGATCATTTTAACCTCGTATTTTTGCGCTTTTGGCACCATTCTCGACCCTGTTTATGAGTTTATGACCTACGGTCTGAAACGGCCTTTTAGCCCGTGGCAACGAGATCGGTCAGGTCCCAGGTTTTGACCATGCCATCCATACCGGCGGAGATCAGGTTTTTATTGTCGGAAGTCAAAACCACGGAAGTCACAGGACCTCTGTGGGCACGCATCTGATCGATGATTTTGGCCGTTGCCGGGTCCCATATGAGAATGAAGCCGTCAGCACTTCCGGAAATGGCGAATTTTCCGTTTTTGGCAAGGGCCACTGACAGAAATTCCGATTTGTGTTCTTCCAGGGTCGTTGTGCTGTCACCACTGGCGATATCCCACACGCGAACAGTCTGATCTTCGCTGGCCGAAAGCGCTGTTTTGCCATCAGCGGAGATGACAATATCATTGACTGTTCCGGAATGTCCCCACCAGCTGGCAAGGGTACGGCCACTGGCAAGGTCCCAGTGTTTGATGACGCGGTCCTGGCTGCCGGACAAAAAGGTCTTGCCATCCGGCAGCAGGGCAAGGGCGCGCACGCCGTCATTATGACCTTTAAAATTGCGCAACAGTTTGCCACTTTCAAGTTCCCAGAGCTTCAGGACATCATCATCGCCACAGGACAGGGCGGTTTTCTGATCGGGCAGGAAGGCGACATTCCAGACATCATCCTGATGACCGAGGAATTTGCGCACAAGCTCGCCCCTGTCGATATCCCACAGTTCAAGCCGGTTGCTCCAGTTGGTACAAAGAGCCTGTTTGCCACTGGCTGAAAATCTGACACATGAACTGACATCGGCTTCGGGTTTGAAATCCTTTTCGAGGGAACCGGAAGCAAGGTCCCGCAATTGCAAGGTCCGGCCTTCTCCGGCCACAAGAATATTCTTGCCATCCGGCGACAGGGCGATTGAATGAAGCGCGGTATCCTCACCGATCTTAACAGACTGAAGGTTGCGTCCGCCGGAGAAAAACATCCAGGCGGCACCGGCCGAGGCTGCCACCCCGGCGGCACCGATTAAAAGACTGCGCCGGGAGAGCCCGGCGGATTGACTGTCGGGGGCGGATTGCGCCTTGTCATTCATACTGTTTTTTCCTGTTCCTGAATGGTTTGCCTTGGAATGTCAAACTGCTGTTTTGGTGTTTTGGCGGCTGAAGGGGGGAGCCGCGCACGATGTTTCTCAGAGGTCCGTTTTTAACACGCGGGACCGCACAAGAAAAACCGGGGCGCTTGTGAAGCGCCCCGATTCGATGTTCAAAGGGCGATTGAGTGAAACCGCCGATTTTCGAGGCCTGCCCCTTGTGCGGCAGGCCCCGGTAAAATCGCAACCTAGTCAGATGGTATGGCACCACCTATATCAGGAGCTGATGCATGCATCCAGGAGACAGCCGCATCATAATCGTCGGTGATCTTCTTGCCTTTCCAGACATGCTCTTTCTTGTTGGCGATCAAAGGTACACCATTGTCATTGGTTACATGACAGGACTGACATTTGAACGGACCATGAGAGCCATCCGGATTGACTGCCGCAGCCTGTGCATAGGTTGTGGTGTCATTGCCGGGGGTTACAGGATAAAGACCATGTGTCGACTGATGGCAACCCTGACAGGCAAGTCCGGCATGGCCTTTGGAGTAGCGCATGACAGAATATTTACCCGGCTGATTGATCGGGAAGGCCACGCCACCCTGACCTTCCACATAAGGCGCTGCATGACAGTCCGCACAATGCGGGGCACCGGCAGACAGCCAGTAGTCATGACCATTGGTTGCAGCGCTGTAAGGCACAGCGGCAGCGCCGGTCGCACCTTTCGGAAGCTTCAGGGACTTGATGTCTACAGCAGGGTTGGCCGAAAGAGGTACGACGCTGAAGTCGCCATCGACATCCTTGCTGCCCATCGGGCCCTTGCCCTTCAGAGCAATCACAGCAATATCGGGGATTGTCCGTTTCTTGGCCCAGGTCAGGAGAATACCGGATTTACCGGGTGTATCATGACCGTTCTTGTCGAGGACAACCTTTGGATCGATATATTTGCTGGTCAGTTCCTTTTCACTCACACCAATCGCCTTGGCCATTTCAGCCAGTGTCTTGTTGCGGATGGTGGAACCTGTTTGCAGGAAGGCATTTTTCAGATTGTCGCGCTGGTAGAGTTCGCGAGACATCTGGTTGTGGCAGTTTGTGCACCACAGGCCCTTGCCACCCTTGCCGTTACCGATCTGAGAGACATTGGTCTGCAACCATTTGCCGATCGCATTGAGGTGTTCAGGCGTTTCCGCACCATCCTTGTCCTTGCCGGGATTGGAGTGAACGTCACGTCCCACATAGCAGCCCTGACCATCGCGGTTATCCCCCTTGGCAAAGAAGTTCTTGCCGTCGGCGGTAATCGGAAAGTTGGTCATATCACCGGACTGACGATGAGCCGGATGACAGGCCTGACAGGCGCCGGACCGTCCCTGACTGTCGGGCATGGGAACAACGCGCTGATGCACGCTGTGCATGGCCTGGGTCAGTGGCGGAACAAGAACCTTTTTGCCCTTGCCGTTTTTCATGGTTTTGGACCCCAGAACGCCGATAACATTGTCAGCATGACATTGCTGACAAAGAACGGAATCGCGTCCGATTCTGTTGGCCGTATTCCGCACATCGGGATTGTAGTTCTTGAGGAAATCAGTGCCGTTTCTGGCATCATGCAGTTCCAGCACCGAGATGGATGTCGCCTTGAGATTGGCAACCCAGTCAGACGCCCCGAGACCTTTCCAGAAAGCCTTTTCCTTTTTGTAAAGGTTGAACTTCTTGCCGTTGGCCGTTTCGTTGGCATGGCAGTTGGAACAGTTCGGGTTGTCGATGGGGCTGGTCCCTACAAAACGCACAGGCTTGCCGGTATGCTTGTCGATCACCGGCTTGCCACTCTTGGCATCGACCATTTCCACAAAGGTTTCCTGGTAGGGACGAATGTCGCTTTCCACGAGGGTCAGCGGGTTCTTGGTCATCATGGCGTCATTCAATGGCGTCAGAGGCAGACCAAGGGCATCCCAGATTCCCGGATTGGTGAGGACGATCGGCACATTGTCCAGCACAGGCGATTTGGTGAACACGGTTGTGCCCTTTTCACCTGTGTAGTGCAAATGACCATCCTTCATCGGGCTGGGTACAGCCGCACCGGCAGGCCCCATGTCAAGCGGGACAGGGATCTGTTTGCCGACAAAAAGCTTGTCTTTATCCGCGCTGGTCTTCTTCGGGTTGGACGCCTTGAGATCCTTGTAGACATAAAGATGTGTCCAGTAGGCGTTGGCGACATTTTCGTTCTTGGTATATTTGCCGTCGTGATTGATATCCCACGGCACATTCCAGTATGCGAGTTTGGCGCCTTCCGAATAGGTGTTGCCGATAAAACCGTATTTCAGTTTGAAACGACGCTTGCCATCCACAACAACGGTCGGATCCTTGGCATCTGCCTCAAGCAGTTCAGGATATTTCTTTGGACCGGTGGCGGTCTTGATGACCTGGCTCTGGACAGAGTTGTAAGGTGGCAACACACAGCAATAAGTGAAATCGAAACCGGTACAATGCATACCGAGTTCGTAGTTGATGGTAATGTTGTATTCGTTTTTCGGACCATTATCTGCGGCATAAGCCGGGTCCGATGGCGGTATGAGCAAGCCGACAAAAGCAGCAGCCCCTCCGGCCATAGCCAATAATCGAAGTTTTCGAACCATTAGCCTCTCCCTTTTTTAGAATTGTGAAACGTCCCCTGACGGGATCTTGTTATCGTTGGATGGCACAATTGCCGATATGCCACGCGACCGCAGAGTCGCATGCACGGCCAGACTAATGAATATTCGAGGCGAAATCAAATGCATATTATTGAATATTTGTGAAGTCGGGAAAGGGGGGTATCCCGGTCGGGGCAAGTGATGTCCCGAAGCGGATTTCCGGCAGGGTTTTCCACAAAACGGGGATTGATTCGAGGGCGGCAAAATCCTGGAAAATTCTGACCGGAAGACTTTTTCGGTCACCCCGAAGGGGTAACCGTTGCCTGTTTCATCTGTTTATTTCTTCTGTTGCTGACCGAGAACTTTCCAGACAACCTTGTGACTTTTCTGGGCGTTTTGCAGGAAGTCAACAAGCTTGCTGTTGATCAGTTCCTGTCTGACCCTGTCGCGCATTTCACTATAGGGACGTGTGCGTCCGGGTTTACGTTCAAGGATGGTCACCAGGTGATAGCCTTTGGCGGTTTTGATGACAGGGCTGACTTTGCCGTCGGGCAGATTCCGGATCGCCTTTTCTATTTTCGGATTTCCCTTTCCTTCCATGATCCAGCCCATATCGCCATTGCGACTGCGACCGTAGGGATCAATGCTGACCTGTCCGGCAAGAACAAACAGGCTTTTTCCCAGCAGGATTTTGCGCCGCAGGCTTTTGGCTTTGGCTTCATCGGCAACGACGATCTGTCCGATATGCCATCTCGCAGGAACCTTTCCCATATCAGGGCGGCTGTCATAGTAGGCTTTGATTTTCTTTTCGTCAGAGGTCCATTTTTTCTCCAGTGAGGCCATCATCAGTGACGGCAACCGGCTCTTGCGATATTCCGCGATGTCGGCAGACACATCCAGCTTGTCATCTCTCGCGGCTTTGGCCATCAACACCAGTTCGGTATGTTCAAAGATGCGGTTTTCAAGCCAGTTGATTTCAGGCAGCGAGGGATATTTTTCGGCATCGATAATATCGCCATAGGGGACACTGATTCCTGTTCCCGATATGATGATGGTCTCCGGCTTTATGCCTTGCTTGAGGCGTTCGGTATGCAAGGCAACATTATACTTCTTTTGCAGTTTTTTGATCGTTGCAAGACGCATGGCCCGATATTTTTTGCTGATCATGGCCGCCTTGGCGGCTTTGTAGGCGTCGACGTTTGACTTGTATTCCTCGCGCAGATCTTTCAGTTCGGCAGGTGAAAGTTTAATGTTTTCCCGCAATTTGTCGAGATAGGCGTGATAAAGAAGTCCTTCCCTGTAGCTCGCAAGTTCCTTTTGAAATTCGGGTGTTTTGTCAAGCTGCCGGGCCGCAGCTTCAAGCTGAAGCAGTTTCGATCCGACCAGCCGCTTCAGGATCAGGCCACGCAGTGACGCCTGCTTGTCTTCCGGCATGGTGTTGGCCTGGACGCCAAAGGGTGAACTGGCGAGGGCAACTTCAAGATCCTGCGCCGTTACAACCTCATTGTCAATCTTGACAAGAACCTGTTTGGTACTGGCCATTGCACTGCCGAGGGAGAACACACACAAAGCGACACCCAGTAATATTTCTTTCATATCAGTCGAACTCACTTCCGGTTGAATTGCATTTAGGCCTGTATCATATCCTGTAACAGGCCTGTCGACAAGAACGGCATAAAAGAAAGAATGTCATTGGCACACCAGTTGTCCGGGTTATGCCGTTTTCTGACTGATGAGCGGATTTCGGCTGTGTTTGCCGAACAGGGGCTGGCGCTTGATGTCTGGATGGACTGGATGGAACTGGGGGATACCGGGGCCATCAAGAACGCGGTTATGGCCAATCCGGGCATCGCTGTCATGTCGCGCCACAGCATTCAGCTGGAGCTGAAAAGCGGTGGCATGACCATCCTGGACGCGAGGGACTTTCCGCTGCATCGCCACTGGTACGCCATTTATCCGGGTGAAAAAAGCCTGTCCATCGTCACCCGCACCTTTCTCGATTTCCTGATGTCGAAACAGGCGGGGGAAAACACGGCGCAAAAAGACTGACTTTTGCATTCCCGTCGGGCCAGTTTACCTCCCCGCTCCCCGGACAAGCGCAGCGCAGAGCCGGGGTCCAGGGCCGCAAGTGATATGCTTTTGTTTCTGTCCATTTTTTCAACACACTCCCGTCGATCTGCTCTGGATCCCGGTTCTGCGCTGTCGCTTGTCCGGAGCGCATAAAACCTGGCCGGTAACAATATCTTGTCTGACGGGAGAAGTGGAGAGCTTCTGTTGCCCGGTGCTCTCCGAACCGCGCCTGGGCGTGCGACCGCGCAGGACTTGAGTGAGAATCTCGCGCCGCTACGCAGCGAGAGGCATCTCCGCATAGTTGTCGTTTGCAACTATAAAATTAGCCCGATAACGGCGGTACAATGCCGGGCAAAAGAAGATCCTTTACACCCTCGTCGATCCTGTTTCGCCCCCGTCAACTGCCATCGCGCTTCAGACCTTGCGGTCTTGCCTGGCCCGAGGCCGGGTGCGCAATGGCAGATGGTGGAGGCGCCGGGTACTGCCCCCGGGTCCGAATGGTTTATTACGATCCCGATTTATTGCCATAGCCGGATTGCTCCGGCAGGTTCAATATATGCAATGAAAAGGGTAAATTAAAGACTTATATTGCAAAATCTGTTGTGATTTACCGCGCCCTGGCTGCGATTGAGGTTATTTTTCAACCCTGTAGACACCCGTCACCGGGTCCTGTTTGAGTTCCGCTATATCTTCGGGCGGACGCCTTGCGCCGGTCTGGCCCTGCTGCTGCCGGGCTGCTTTTTTGAGGTTTTCCACATCGCGGTTAAACTGGCGCACCCTGTTGTGAACCCATCTGGTGCCCAGCCAGGCACCGGCACCAATGGCAGCGAGAAAAAGAAGTTGGGGCATGGCGTTTTGACCTCGAACAACGGGGCAGGGCGAAGGAATCTCGCGTCTTACAGTCCATATCGTGACCACAGGGCGCGGGCTTCCAGTGTTGTCAGTATATCATGGGTAAGACCGGCCGTGAAGCTGATGTCGGCGGGCAGGGGAGAAAGTCTGCTGCGCACACCTAGGCGGCGGAACAGGCCCCTTTTTGACTGGATCAGTTTGAGATTGACCTTGTCGCCGAATTTCTCGCGCATCACCGAACGCAAATCGCCGATGCCGTCAATCAGGCCCAGTTCGAGCGCCCTGTTGCCGCTCCAGAATTCGCCGGTGAACAGCATATCGCCCGCCTCGGCTATCTTTTCGCCGCGCCGGTTTTCGACAAGGGCACGAAAGGCCTGGTGAATGTCCTTTTGCAGGGCCTTCAGGCGCTCGACTTCCTCGGGAACCTCCGGCTGGAAGGGATCAAGGCTCATTTTGCGCTCGCCCGCCGTATAGACGCGCCGGTCAACACCGATTTTCTTGATCGCCTTGTCGAAACCGAAACCGGCAGAAATGACCCCGATGGAGCCGATGATCGAACTGTTGTCGGCATAGACCTCGTCACCGGAGAGCGCCAGCCAGTAGCCTCCCGATGCCGCCACGTCCTCGACAAAGGTATAAACGGGGATTTCGTTCTCCTCGGACAGGGCGCGAATGCGATTGAAAATCAGTTTCGATTGTACCGGTGAGCCGCCTGGGGAGTTTACTTGCAGGGCCACAGCTTTGGCTTTTTTAAAGGAAAAGGCTTTTTCGATCTGTTCGGCGAGGGAGGCGAGATTGAGGCCGGGGTCAAACGGGGAGCTGATGCCGCTTGCCCCCGAAAGGCGCAGAACCGGAACAAGCGGCGATTTGTCAAACCAGCTTTTGGGAGAAAACAGGGGCATGGGTGAAGGGTTCCGCGCTTGAATGTTGATATGGACTGGAGCGAATGTTGTGTTTTTTACACAATAAATCAAGTCCCGTCATCGCGATAGACAAAGGAGCTGAGCGCAACGCCAAGACCGGACATGATGGACAGGATGCTGGTGCCGCCATAGGACATCAGCGGCAGCGGAACGCCCACCACCGGCAACAGGCCCATAACCATGCCCATATTGATGAACACATATAGAAACAGGGTCAAGGCCATGCCGCTGATTGTCAGGCGTCCGAATATCGAGGGGGTGCGGATGGCCATTAACGACAGCAGGGCAAAGGCCAGGATATAGAGCCCCATCAGCCCGATCGCGCCTATGAAACCACGCTCTTCGGTAAACATGGCAAAGATAAAATCGGTATGTTTTTCGGGCAGGAAACTGAGCTGGCTCTGTGTCGCATGATCGGCCCCCTTGCCCCAAAGACCGGCAGAGCCGATGGCAATTTTGGATTGTAGCAGATGATAGCCGGCGCCCAAAGGGTCGCGTTCGGGATCAAGAAATGTAAATACGCGCTCGCGCTGATAGGGCATCAGTCCTGCCCAGAGGACAGGCAGGGCGGAAACCGCCAGAATACCGGCTGTCAGGAAATAAAGGCTGCTGGTTCCGGCGAGAAAAACCATACCGGCCCCGATCATCGCCACCATCAGCGCGGTGCCAAGATCCGGTTGCAGAAAGATCGGCCAGAGCGGGGCGAGGATCATCAGGGCTGGTACGAGCAAGTAGAAAGGGTGGGAAATTTTGTTATCCGGCAGGGTGTGAAAATAGCGTGCGAGGCCCAGAACGAGGGCCACCTTGAGAAATTCCGACGGTTGCAGGCTGATCCCGAAAAGCATCAGCCAGCGCCGCGCCCCGGCACCCGGAGGACTGACGCCAATCAGTGGAACGAGGAGCACCAGCACCACAGACAGGGCAAACAGGGGATAGCTGAGTCTTTGCCAGATCGCAGGCGGAACAAGCGCCGCGGTCAGCATGAGGACAAGGGCGATCAGGTAGCGGATCAGTTGCTGATCGGCCAGTATCGAAATACCGTTGACCTCTATGCTTTGCAGTGTCGCAATGCCAAGCGCGGCAATCGCCGATATAGTGATCAGAAACAGCCACGGCAGGCGCAGGATCCTTTGCAGCATCGACAGGGATTGTGGTTCCATTATTACAGATCCTCCCTGTTATGCGCATCGGGTGTTTTCGTTATATCGGGGGAAGTGTTTTTCTCCATGCGCGCTTGCGAAACCTGCCGGGCCGGGTCGCGGATGAGCAGCATTTTCATGATGTCGCGCGCCACAGGTCCGGCCACCTTGCCGCCGCTGCCGCCATGTTCGATGATCACGGAAACCGCATAGCGCGGATTGTCTGCCGGGGCGAAGGCGACGAACAGGGCGTGGTCGCGATATTTCCACTCCATTGCGCGGCCCCGTCTGCCGGCACGATTGGCGCGCACCTGGGATGTGCCGGTTTTCCCCGCCATTTGCAAGCCCGGCCAGCCCAGCGCGGCTTTTTTGGCGGTACCATCGCGATCATTGACGACGCCGGTCATGGCCTTGCGGATGAGTTTCAGGGCAGCGGGGCTGATATCAAGAGGCGGCGCCTGCAAGCGACGCTGCTCCCCGGCTTTCCAGGCGATACGCGGCATGATTTTGCGTCCCGTGGCGAGCCGGGCGGTCATGACCGCAAGTTGCAGCGGCGTTGCGAGGACATAGCCCTGTCCAATGGCCGCCATGACCGTTTCCCCGCCATACCAGACGCGGTGTTTTTCGAGATGCTTCCAGTCCGGGTCGGGAATGAGTCCCGGTTTTTGACCCGGCAGGCCGCAATCGTAAACCTGGCCGAGCCCGAGGCGGCGGGCCATGCGGGCGGCGTAGCAGTTCCTGCATCCCGGACTGATTTTGGTGCAGCCGGTCGCCGGGTTCCAGGTGTGATCGGTCCACTCGATTGCGCTCTTGGCCATGCTATTCCTCGCTGTAGATTTCCCCAGTGATGCGCATTATCAATTCATCTGTGGGAACATTCTCGAGTTGTTCTGGGACACCAATCTCGATGAAAAAACCGATCTTCTCTCCCCATGCCAGGAAATCAGTATTGTATTCG
>JALXEI010000274.1 GCA_027069645.1 Hyphomicrobiales bacterium | reverse complement strand
CCTCCATATGCTTGCGTTCCCCATCGACTTTTTCATACCAGCCGGTCAGGTCGTCTGTGGCACACCAGGCAAAGTCCTCAAGGGTGAAAACTTCATTTTCCCCGAGTTTGATCATCATGGGCAGCGGCATGCCCTCTATATCACGCAAGGTTTCGCTAACCCCGAGTTCCTTGCAGCGGGCCAGTTGTTCGGCTTCCTCTTTTTCGAGATATTCCCGGGCACGTCCCTGGATTTCTGCCGCGGTATCCTCGTCAAAGCCCTCGATGGCGATGATTTCTTCCGGGACCACAAAGGCCACTTCCTCAACCGAAACGAAGCCTTCGGAAACCAGCAACTGGGCAATGACCTCGTCCACATTGAGTGTTTCCATGAAGGCCTTGGAGCGTTCCTCGAATTCGGCCTGGCGGCGTTCGCTTTCTTCCTTCTCGGTCAGAATATCGATGTCCCAGCCGGTGAGCTGCGAGGCCAGCCGGACATTCTGGCCACGGCGGCCAATGGCCAGCGACAATTGTTCGTCAGGTACCACAACCTCGATGCGCGACGCCTCTTCGTCAAGGACAACCTTGGCGACTTCGGCCGGGGCCAGTGCATTGACAATGAAGGAGGCCGCATCGGGAGACCACTGGATGATATCGATTTTCTCGCCATGCAACTCGTTGACCACGGCCTGGACGCGCGAGCCGCGAAGGCCGACGCAGGCTCCGACCGGATCGACAGAGCTGTCATTGGAAATAACGGCAATCTTGGCGCGCGAACCGGGGTCCCGGGCCACCGAGCGGATTTCAACAATACCATCATAGATTTCCGGGACTTCCTGCTGAAACAGTTTGGCCATGAATTCCGGTTTGGTTCGGGACAGAAAAATCTGCGGGCCACGCGGTTCCTGGCGAACATCGTGAATATAGGCGCGGATGCGGTCGCGCACCTGAAAGACCTCGCGCGGGATGCTCTCGTTGCGGCGCATGATGGCTTCGGCGCGACCAAGGTCAACAACAACATTGCCATATTCGGCGCGTTTCACCACTCCCGAAACAATTTCGCCAATTCGATCCTTGTAATCATGATACTGGCGTTCGCGCTCCGCTTCGCGGACTTTCTGGACGATCACCTGCTTGGCGTTCTGGGCCGAAACGCGGCCATAGTCAAAGGGGGGTAACTGATCGACGATCTCGCCCCCCACCTCGATATCTTTTTGTATCTGCCGCGCTTCCTTCAGGCTGATTTCCGTATGCTCGTTCTCGACCTCTTCCACCACGGTCATGACGCGGGTCAGTTCGGTTTCGCCCGTTTTGGTGTCGATTTTGGCGCGAATGTCATTCTCGGCTCCGTAGCGGGATTTGGCCGCTTTCTGCACGGCCTCTTCCATCGCCTCGATGACGATCATACGATCAATGCCCTTTTCGCGGGCCACAGCATCGGCAATCTGCAACAATTCAAGTCGGTTTGCACTTACACCGGGTTGCGCCATGTCTGTCGTTCCTTTTTCTGAACCCCGCGGCCCCGGGGCCTACAGGGATATTTGGCGGTTCACCTTCGAAAAGTGAACCTCTAGTCATCAATATTTGTATCCGGGGCTTGCGCCGCCTTGCCCGCCATTGCGGCCCTGATCAGTTCATCGGTCATGACCAGTTTGGCCTCGTCGATCATTGCCGGTACAAAACCCAGAACCTGTTCGGTTTTGTTTTCTCCAACACGGGTGCGCAACAAAACCTCGTTATCTTCATAGCCCTCAATGATGCCGCGAAACCGCTTCTGCCCCTCGATTGCCTGGTGGAGCTTGATTTTGGCTTCATAGCCGGTCCAGTTTTCAAAATCGACGGCCCGGACGAGCGGGCGATCAATACCCGGACTCGAAACCTCCATGAAATAGCGGTCGCTGATCAGATCGTGTGCATCCAGCAATGGCGACAGATCGCGGCTGATTTTTGTCAGTTCGTTGACGTCAATCTGGCCGTCCGCCTTTTCCGCCATGATTTGCAGGGTGCCACCATCGCGACCCGACAGGGTGACACGCACCAGCCGGAAACCAAGCGCCTCGATCACCGGTTCAGCCAGGGTAGCAATTTTCGCAGCCAGGCCTTTCTCGGTGACGAATCGCTGTTGTTTGTCCGGTACCGGCAGTTCACTCATAGGCGTCCATTCTCGACAATATATTGCACTCCAAAACAAAAAAGAGCGGACTTCCCGAAGCCATGCTCCTGAAGTCCACTCCGTCAAAAGCTTGCGCTTCTTTCAGGAATGTTTGTGGTTGTTGTCCTGTATAATAGAGTGATGGAAAAGATGCAAGGAAGAAGTTGAACCGGAGGAAAAATGGTTATTTTTCTGTATCCGCCCCCTGTGCCGGCTTTTGCGAGGAGGCAGGCGTTGCAAGGCGGGGGGAGACGGGGAGCCCCGGGTCCGCAATGCGGCATGACCTTCCTGTGACCAGGTGCGAATGACAAAGACCGCACACGCCCGATAACGTATGCGGCCCCTGTCGTTTCTCTCGTTGTCAGCTCAGTCCTTGTAGGTTTCGGGCGGGGAGCCGAATTTATAGGTCAGACCGATATTGAAACTGTGGGAAACGCCGCTATCAACGATTCCGTTGAAACTGAGATTGCGACGTTCATAGTGATCCGGATTGAAGTTTCCAAGATCAGGGTTACCATTGGCATCCACAGGACGCAGTTCATATCCCCTGAATTTCAGCCGGTCACGATTGGCGAGCGAATAGCGTGTTGTGAGGAAAAGATTGTCACGCAGACGAAATTTTGCCCCCAGATGCAGCGCATAGGTGAAAAAGCCGTCGGTGCCATTCAAAAAGTGTTTGGAACCCCAGTCCTGAAGAATGCCGGCATCATCGGCTGTATACCAGGTATAGCCAAGACCGCCGCCTATATAAGGTGTTATAATACCGGATATTTCATCGAAGTCATAAAGGGCATTAACGAGGAACTGTTTGCGCGAAAAGTCGCCAAGCGCCTTGTGCTTGCCCAGAACATAGGCCCAGCCGGTGTCGGTGGTCCGGTTTACATCCGCATCCCAGACTTTCATGTACGAGAACTGTGTTTCAAGGCGAATATCGGGACGCACATACATGCCGATTGCCACCGAACCCATCAGTCCTCTGGTTGGTTCGTAGTCAAAATGCCAGGGGAATGTATTGTCATTGGGAACAGGGAATACATCTGCGCTCTTCACGTCGACTTTCTGGGGGATCTCGCTACCGATGCTGCCGTTTATATAGAAGTCCCGGGCTGATGACCGGGAACAGGACAGGGCGGTAACCGATATGGCCAGTGTTGCAATGGCGACGACTGCAAACCCACGCTGTTTTGTCATTTTGTTTCTCCTTTGCAGGGCTTTGAGTGCCTGCCTCTGGTTTTCCTGCTTAATCAGGAGTCTGAGGATTCAAGGAGTAAACAACGTTGGACAGAAGAAATGCATAAAACAACAAATCTCCAGAATCGTTATGAACAGTTAAAGAGGGAGCCGGAGTCATGTCAACCGGGTTTGGCGTTTTCATCGCTGTTACCGGTGCATTTCTGCAACATGGCTTCCCGTAGCCAGGGGACGCTCCGGGGAACAGGGTCGCCTGAATGAACATCAGACACGAACAAAGCGCAGATGCATCGGCGGGCGGCCTTCACGCAGGGCCTTTTGTCCATATCTTGTGGCAGGCCAGTCAGAAGGGCGGGTGCGCCAGTCATCGGCGCTTCTGGCGGTCCAGATAAAATCGCTGCGCCTTGCCATATGTTTCAGTGTCCAGGCGATATAATGCGGAATATCGCTGGCAAAGCGCAATTCGGCCCCCGGTTTCAGC
>JALXEI010000273.1 GCA_027069645.1 Hyphomicrobiales bacterium | reverse complement strand
CGGGTGTGGTGATCTATTTCCTGACCGCGGCCCTCATCGGCGGTTTTCGCTTCGGCCCGCTGCTGCGAAAACTGACAGGCCGGAAAAAGGCCGGCTGATCGCTGCGAAGAAGCCGCCGAAAAATCTCTACCGGGAATAAGATTATATTTCGATCACTTTTCTGTTACTGTTGGTTGTGGACCATGACAGGTGCACACAACAAAAAAACATAAAAGAGAGGGAGAAAAATACAAATGCTTGAGATGTTGATACCGCTATTGTCAGGCGGTGCAGGGGGTCTGCTGGGCGGCAATATTGGCGGGGCCCTGTTCCGCAAGGCGGGTGTTGGTGCGGCCTCCAGTTCGATGGTGGGCATCCTGTCCGGAGCGGCAGCGAGCTATTTTCTGGGGCCCACGGCGGGACCGATGGTGGCCGGAATGCTCGGAGGGGGCGGTATGGCCAGCTCGGTCATTGGCGGCCTGTTGTCAGGTGGCGGCGGTGGGCTCGCCGGGAGCGTCGGCTATGGCATTTTGCGCAAACTGATGGGCTGAGCAGGATTTTTTCCGGCTCCGGAACCTGAAAAAGCCCGCTGCGCGTGCTCGTCCTCGCCGGACGGGCCACTTGTGCAGCGGGCAGCAAAGGCTGACCTTTGCAATCCGTATTGAAGAGGGAGCGTGTTTTTTTGTGTTGTCCTCCCGGTTATTTTGATAATTGCTCGGGATCCAGCGACAAGAGCCTGTTGACGAGGGCGTCAAGCCCGCCTTTCTCGCCCGTGTGCAGGTCAATGCGCCCCACTTTTTCGGTGAGTTTCTCAAGGCTTTCCAGCTCTTTCAGGCGCAGCAAAAGCGGATTGTTTTCCATCAGCTTTGCCGTGTTCAACAGCGAACGGGTGGCAGCCGTTTCCTCGCGGCGGCGAATGAGATTGGCCTGTGCGGTTTTTTCGGCGGCCACCACCTTGTTGATCAGTTCGCGCATTTCGCCGGGCAAAATGATGTCCTTGATGCCAAGCTCGGTCACCTCGACACCAATATCGCCCTTGTGCTCTTTCATATAGGCGCGCAACTGATCGTCGATTTTATCGCGATTGTTGAGGACCTCGTCGAGCGTACGCCCGGCAATGGCTTCGCGCACAGCGAGTTGCGCCAGCAGATAGATATATTTGTCATAATCTTCCGTTGCCTCCCAGGCTTTCAGAACGTCTTTGACCTGCACATAGGCGGTCAGCGTGACGCGCAGGGAAATGCGGTCTCTGGTGAGGATTTCCTGGGCGCTGATCTCGATGGGGCGCGGACGCAGGTCGTGGCGGCTAACCAAGACCCTGTTGTGCACCTGCCAGAAGCTGTGGCGACCGGGCTTCAGCTCTTCGACGACTTCGCCATCGACGAACAGCAAACCGGCCTCGTGCTGCAAGACGGTTTCATCCACAATCAGCGATGTGCTTGCCGGGTCAATGGCATTACGCTGCTTTTTGCTGACGCGCCGGTCTCTTGTGGTG
The DNA here is from genome assembly GCA_027069645.1 of Hyphomicrobiales bacterium. Classification (GTDB taxonomy): domain Bacteria; phylum Pseudomonadota; class Alphaproteobacteria; order Rhizobiales; family JAKIUO01; genus JAKIUO01. Next base: position 10,990 of record JALXEI010000273.1, on the reverse strand, counting down.
TCGATGAACTCGGTGGAGACTTTGGTCAGCACTTTCCAGAAATAGCGGGTTTTCCACGGGCCGACGAGATGGACGGGGCGGCCGTCAAAGCTGACAATGGCCACTTCCTCTTCACCGGTGGAGACAATCTCGAACAGCCGTGCGGCCAGTTCGGGGTGGTTCTTTTCAATCACCCGCGCCCAGTTGCTGGTCATTTCGGTTTCCCTGACCTTGAAAATCAGCACTTCCTCGCGCTTGCCGAAATCCCAGAACGGGCGGCGATAGCGTCCTGGCTCCAGCAGGCGCCTGAACTTGCCGTCGCGGATCAGCAAGCCGCGTTCATCTTCCCTGATGGTGATATGTCTCGGTCTCATGACAAAGTTCCTTTAAACAAAAATGCTAATAACAGTTTTCAAGTAAAGGGGAGGGGAGGATAGCGCCAAAAAAGAAAAGTGCAAGTAAAAAACAAAGGTTGCCGAAGAAAGTTCGATTTGAACAAAACGGGTGACGGTTTAAGGCCTCTTTTACCCGCCCTTGATCTTCATCTTTCGGGATGGCCGAAGCGCATCCGCCCGGATGAAGGCGCCAGGTTTCGAAAGGGGCCGGTATCCGCCGGCACGCAGGGTTTTGACCAAACCTGTCCGTCACATTCGCCACCCCGCCGGCTTTCGCCTTTGGGGCCGGTTCCCGATCGGGACGTGAACATTTCTCCGGCTCCCCGTTTTAAGAATCGTTCCCGAAACGATTGGCTTTCGCCATTTGTCAAGATAGAGGGACTCGAACCCCCACGGTCTTTCGACCACATAAGTGTGAATTATGTTGCTTTACCAGTTTAGCTATATCCAGAAGTCTCATGCTCTAACCGCTGAGCTATGTCCGCTGCCGGACAGCGGGAATCGAACCCGCGACATTGAGATTATCAGAAATCAGCATTGGAATACGAAAACTGCACAGCAGCCCGCACCGGCCGGGTCTCGGGAGCCCGCACCAAAATGCCGGTTTCGCGGGCACTATAACGCCATCCCGGCTGAATGGCCAGTGCCAATCCCGGTATCGCAATTGACACCGGGACCGAGACCTTCCGGACGAGCCACGCCCCCTTCAGGTCTAGCTTTTTTCGTTTTCGGTTATTCCTTCCACGGTTCCGACAACTGCCTCCTTCAGGCTGTCAATGGCATTCTCGACATCTTCAGGCGTGCTTTCCGTTAAGGGAACAGCCGTTTCCGTCACCTCGGAAATATCGAGCGGGGGTATTTCCGTTGCGGCCTCGATATTGTCCTCGACAATTTCAACAGCAGGGACTTCTTCCGCCACGGGCGCGGGCGAAACCACGGCTTCGGCTGTTTCCACAGGTGTCGGTGCTTCCTCGATACTGGCAGCCTCGACCACCGTATCCACAGCCCCGCCAGCCATATCGGCGGCACCCGAGGCGAGGTCCCCGGCAGCAGACGCGGTTGATTTTGCCGCTTCGATGGAGCTTTCGGCAACATTTGCGGCCATATCAGCCGCGCCACTGACAGCGGCACCCGCGACATCAACCGTCTTTTCGGCAAGGTCCCCGGCAGCAGATGCTGTGGTTTTGGCGGCGTCGAGGGTACCTTCGGCAACGGTACCGGCGCCTTCCGCGACACCCGAGGCAAGCGAACCGGTCGCTTCCGCAATGTCCCCGGCCATATCAATGGCACCGGAAACGGCGCTGCCGGCGACGTCGGCCGCCTTGCCCGCCACATCTCCTGCGGCTCCGGCGACAGTTGCGGCACCTTTGGCGCCCATCGCAACGGCAGCACCGGTTGCCGCCGCCGCGCCGCCGGCAACCGCGGCAACTTTTTTGGCCCCCGACAAAAGACCGCTTTCCCGACGTGTGCCGATACCGACAACGGTCAGCAGGATAATCATCAACAGGGCAAACATGTTGAACCCGATGGACAAATCTTCCGGCGAAGTATCAAGGGCAAGGGAAAAGGAACTGCCGCTCCCCATGCCAACGCCGAACAGCGAAAAGGCCGGATCGGTTGTCATGTTGAGGAACGCCAGCGTGGAAATTTTCCAGGTGAGCATCGAGGTGACCACGACAGGTAATTGCAACAGCCAGAAAATCACATTGGCGAGGACCGCCCCTGTTCTTCGTTCAAGCAGCCAGAAACCGCACATGATGCCGTAGATAAAAAAGATGACCCCGAGAACGGCGAGGCCCAGATTGACAAAACTGCCGCCGCCACTATTCAGGGCCATGATATTGGGGACCGCCGCTGTCAGCCCTGTAAAAGAACCGACCAGCGCCACAAGCGCCAGTATTCGGCGCAACCATGTCTGCATTGTATTTTCCCTTTTTTCTCGCAATTGTTCGTACTTTTGTTTTTATACGGTGACAGTCTAGGCAGTTTTTAAACAATCAGCAAGCAGGGGACCTGCAAAACGGGGGTTACGGCTCTTGCAACGCCAGCTCTGTCGCGTCATAAGAAGACGGCAAAAGGAGCAATTTCATGGAACACAAAGAGCGGGTCTTTTCCGGTGTGCAGCCAACCGGAAATCTGCACCTTGGCAATTATCTTGGCGCGATCAAACGCTTTGTTGACCTTCAGAAGGATCACGACTGCCTGTATTGTGTTGTGGACCTGCACGCCATAACGGTCTGGCAGGAACCGGCGGAACTGACCCGCAATATCCGTGAGGTGGCCGCGGCTTTTATCGCTGCCGGGATCGACCCGGAACAGCAGATCATCTTCAACCAGAGCCAGGTCAGCGGTCATGCTGAACTCGCCTGGATATTTAACTGTGTGGCGCGCATGGGCTGGCTCAATCGCATGACCCAGTTCAAGGAAAAGGCGGGGAAACACAGGGAAAATGCCTCGGTGGGGCTGTTCGCCTATCCCAATCTGATGGCTGCCGATATTCTGCTTTACAGGGCGACACATGTGCCGGTCGGCGAGGACCAGAAGCAGCATCTGGAACTGGCGCGCGACATTGCCCAGAAGTTCAATAATGATTTTTCGGATTCGATTGAAAAGGCCGGCTTTGCGGACGGTTTTTTCCCTCTTCCCGAGCCGCTGATTGCCGGTCCGGCGACAAGGGTCATGTCCCTGCGCAACGGTTCGGAGAAAATGAGCAAATCGGCAGCTTCGGACATGTCACGCATCAATCTGACCGATGATGCCGATACCATCGCCAGAAAAGTGAAAAAAGCCAAAACCGACCCGGATGCACTGCCCTCGGAAGTCGAGGGGCTGGAAGGGCGGCCGGAAGCTGCAAATCTTGTGGGAATCTACGCCGCGCTTGCCGATATCGAGGTTGGCGAGGTGCTCAAACAGTTTGGCGGGGCGGGGTTTGGTACCTTCAAACCGGCCCTGGTCGAACTGGCCGTGGAGCGTCTTGCGCCGATCAGTGGCGAGATGAAAAGGCTTGTGGGCGAGGCTGGCGAGATCGACCGGATTTTGAACCAGGGCGCCGACCGGGCACGGGAAATCGCCAACCCTATTATGAGCAAGGTCAGGCAAATTGTCGGTTTTATTGGTGACTGATACCAACCCCCCTTTGATAAAATATAAAAAAAACCCGACCGGATCTGACGATTCGGTCGGGTCTGATTTGTTTAAACCGTGGTTCCTGTCAAGGATACTGGACGGTCAGCCCTGGAAGTCGCTGTTGGCGCAGCCGTCCGGCGAACCGCCTGCATCGGTATTGATGACAGAGGGTGTTTCTTTCAGGCGCGGGCGAAGATAGTAATGGTCCGACAGGATGGTATTGTGGACATATTTGCCAAGCGGCGAGGTATAGTCGTAGCTTACCTCGGCGAGGATCAGGCTCGTACCCCTGATGGTCAGAACCGGATTTCCGTCGTCGTCAAGGGGCAGGTCGATGAGGTCCATATGGCTATAGCTGTGAACACCGCCATTGGTATAGTTGGCGCTCCAGTCCACGCGTCCCTTGTCATCCTTGTCATGACAGATGCTGGTGACGGTGATTTTCAGGTTTGCGACACCATAGGGTTTGAGAAAGGTGCTCGCGGCGTCAAAAATATTGGTCATCTGTGCCGATGTGATTTCAGATGACTGGGCCACAAGGTCGGCAGCCGCACCGGCAAGGTCCGTCACCCGGCGGTCGGCCGACAGCGCGTGATGCAATTCGATGCTGCCCATATAAAGAGTGATCATGATCGGGGCGATCATGGCAAATTCGAGAGCCGCCACGCCCTGTTCATTGCGGCGCAAACGGCGCATGAAGCGGGTAAATATATTTGCTGCGATTTTATGCCGATGATCTTCAAACACGTTTATAACTCCCGGAGCCTGTAGCTCTTCAACTTTTCTCTAACCTGGTTTCCAATCGGATATTTTCCTGCCGGTGTCCGTTCGCTCAGACACATTTTACGCCCTATGAAAACGGTTCGTTGCGGAAAACGGCGATGGCATTGAGCATGCGATGATGAGGACCCGCATTGGCAAGACCGATCGTGGGAATTTGCGCCAGCAGTCTCATTTTGTAAAAAGCCTGTACCACGACGACCTTGCGGCCCGATCCCAGACTGTAGTTTTCACCGCCAAGAAAATTTCCATTCTCGTCATAGAGCTCGGAAGGGTCTATCGAAATGGTGTCAAAATCATCATAGGACCGGACATCAATAACAAGGTCCGGATTTGCGGCGCAGGAAGATATGAGAATGGTCTTCTGGCAAACCAGGTTTTTGAATTGTGCCGCTGTCAGGTTGGCGACCTGGGCCTGACCGGTACGGATCTGGCGACTGGCATCTTTTACCGCATTTTCAAGGTCAAGGGTTGTCATATGCACAAGGGCGGTTTCCAGCAGAGCGACAATCAGGAAAAGAAACGGCGCGGCGATGATGCCAAATTCAATGGCTGTGACCCCTTCTTCATTGCGTTTCATTCTGCCGACAAGCCCGCGCACTCCCGAAAAGCGGTGCAGGCCGATGGCGTGGTGCTGTTTTGACATGCGCTTGTAATCCCTGACTGGAGCGAAAACATTATGGTTTTGTCGTTTATGCACGATACGCACCAATCTGTTGATATTTCGTTGCAGAACATGATTAATCCCTGTTGTTTTAAGTACGCAGCGCCTCTGAAATGATTTTCAGGGTTGACGGAAATGGTTATCACAGTCCGATTGTCAGGAATTTGGGGTATGAACAGGTCCCGATGAAGCAGAAAAGGCAAAAAGCGTGGCGGGCCGGAATTTATGCCGAATGGCTTGCGGCCCTCTGGCTGATGTTGAAAGGCTATCGGGTACTGGCCTGCCGTTATAAAACCCCGGTGGGCGAAGTCGATCTTGTCGTGCGCCGGAGAAACCGTCTGGCCTTTGTTGAGGTCAAGCGGCGGCGAGATGCCAGCCGGTTGTGTGACGCGGTAACGCCGCAACAGCAAAGGCGCATCCGCCGGGCGGCCGAATACTGGCTGTCCCGACACAGGGAGGTGCCGTATACCGAAACCGGTTTTGATGTGATTGCCATCAGCCCCTGGAAAAGACCCCGCCATTACAAGGATGCTTTTTCACATACCGGCTATTGACGAGCCCTGTCGATACAAGGCAGCGTAAGCTGAAAATTCCGTTATTGAAACAGTTAAAAAGGCAGATACATGGCTTTACATATCGGCATGCAGATGGATCCGGTGGAGAAAATCGATATTCGTGGCGACAGCAGTTTCGCGCTGATGCTGGAAGCGCAAAAACGACACCACAAGCTGTTTTACTATCTTCCCGATGATCTGTTCATGCGCGGCGGGCAGGTGTTTGCCAGAGGCTGCGAATTGCAGGTTTTTGATCGCGAAGGGGCGCATTTTACAAAAGGGGAGCAAAGGGTTGTCGATCTTTGCGAACTCGATGTTGTTCTGTTGCGTCAGGACCCGCCCTTTGACATGCATTATATTACCACCACTCATATGCTGGAGCGCGTGCATCCGCAAACGCTGGTGGTCAATGATCCGTTTCATGTGCGCAATGCGCCCGAAAAACTGTTCGTGATAGAATTTTCCGAATTCATGCCCGTAACCCTCGTGACCCGCCAGTTGCAGGATGTGAAGGCGTTTCGCGCCGAATTCGGGGATATCATCATCAAGCCGCTTTATGGCAATGGCGGTGCCGGTGTTTTTCGCCTCGGCAGGGAGGATACCAATCTCGGATCGCTGGTGGAGATGTTTGATGAAGTGTTTCGCGAACCCTTTATTGTCCAGCAATATCTGCCCGATGTGCGAGCCGGGGACAAGCGCATCATCCTTGTGGATGGTGAACCGGCAGGCGCATTGAACCGCGTTCCGGCCGCCGATGAAACGCGCTCCAATATGCATGTGGGCGGGCGTCCGGAACTTGCCGAACTGACCGTGCGCGACCGGGAGATCTGTGAGGCCATTGGTCCGGAACTGAAAAAACGCGGACTGCTGTTTACCGGCATAGATGTAATCGGTGATAAAATGACCGAAATCAATGTGACCTCTCCCACAGGCATCCGCGAAATAGCCCGGTTTGGCGGTGGCGATATTGCCGCTCGGATCTGGGATGCCATCGAAAACAGGCTGTAAGCGCTGCGTCAAATCCCCGTGTTCCCATAATGTTCTTGATGTTCCGGTCGGTTTTTGATAGGCTGGGAGGAAGAGGCCGGTTCAAAACTCATTACTTGATTTTATTGAGTTTTTTCCTGTCCAGAATCAAGCAAACCGGCGCCGAACGGGGCTGGCGTCCCTTTCAAGCCGGTTTGCGCCGATAATGGGCTGGAAAAGACCAATAAAATCAGTGAGGAGTTTTGAACCGGACTCTAGGTCATAAACTCATAAACAGGGTCGATAATGGTGCCAAAAGCGCAAAAATACGAGGTTAAAATGATCGCCGCACGTACTTTTGTACGTGCAAGATCATTTTGGCCGCGGATTGCAGCGCTTTTGGCATCCTGCGGACAGGGCATATTTGCTCCCCCGCTGTGTTGCAAGTTCTTGAAAACCGGAAGGTTTCCTGCGAACTTGCGCCTTGCGGGAAAACAAATCTGCTCCTGCCATTTCGACCCTGTTTATGAGTTTATGACCTAAGGCATCAGGGCAGTATTCGGGGGTGATCATGTTTGCACAGGTCAGGACGGTGGCATTTGAGGGGATAGAGGCGCGTTCGGTTGATGTTCAGGTGCAGATTTCCCCCGGCCTTCCGGCTTTTGCTGTTGTCGGCCTGCCGGACAAGGCCGTCGCCGAAAGCCGCGAGCGGGTCAGGGCGGCGCTGCATGCGGTCGGTCTCGCTCTTCCCGGCAAGCATATTACTGTCAATCTGGCACCGGCCGATCTTCCCAAGGAAGGCAGTCATTATGATCTGCCGATTGTACTGGCCATGATGGCCTGTATGGGGGCCATGCCCTTTGACCAGTTGCAGGACTATTGCGTGATTGGCGAACTGGCGCTGGATGGCGCCATTACAAGGGTGCCAGGGGCCCTGCCGGCAGCGATCGGGGCCAACCGGGACGGTCTGGGGCTGATCTGCCCGCGTGAATGTGGCAGCGAGGCGGCCTGGGCTGCGGACGATATGAATATATTGGCACCGGCCCATCTGCTGGAACTGATAAATCATTTCAAAGGTCTGCAAATCCTGTCGTCGCCCGCTCCGGCGCTTGACCCGCCGCCGTCCGATTTGCCGGATCTTGCCGATGTGCGCGGCCAGGAAAGCGCCCGCCGGGCCCTTGAGGTGGCGGCAGCCGGTGGCCACAATCTGCTGATGACCGGTCCGCCGGGTTCCGGCAAGAGTATGCTGGCGGCGCGATTGCCTTCGATCCTGCCGCCTCTTGATGCGGCGGAGATGCTCGAAGTCAGCATGATCCGTTCGCTGGCCGGGGAACTGGCCGGGGGACAACTGGCAAGGGAGCGCCCGTTTCGTGCGCCTCATCATTCGGCCTCGATGGCGGCGCTTGTCGGCGGCGGCGCGCGTCCCCGTCCAGGCGAGGTGGCACTGGCCCATATGGGGGTTCTGTTTCTGGATGAATTGCCGGAATTTTCCGTTCAGGTGCTGGATTCCCTGCGTCAGCCGCTGGAAACCGGCAAGGTGACCATTGCCCGCGCCAATCATCGCATTGCCTGGCCCTCGCGCATTCAACTGGTGGCGGCCATGAATCCGTGCAAGTGCGGACGTGCTTTCGAACCGGGTTTTGCCTGCGCGAGAGGGGCCCATTGTGCCGAGCGTTATCAGGCCCGTATTTCGGGGCCGCTGCTCGACCGCTTCGATATACAGATCGAGGTGCCGGCCGTGTCGGCGGTTGACCTGATTTACAGGGATGGCTGCAAAAGCGAGAGCAGCGAAACAGTTGGCAAGCGGGTGATCAGGGCCCGCCAGCGTGCCAGCGAACGTTTTAAAGCAGCCGGACTAACCCGTGTTTATACCAATGCCGATTTGTCCGGTGAGGCGCTTGAAGCCTGCACGAGGCCCGATGATGAAGGGGTAAAGCTGTTGCGCGATGCCGATGAGCGGCTGGGACTGACGGCACGGGGATTCCATCGCACCCTGAAAGTGGCACGCACCCTTGCCGATCTTGATGATCAGGACCAGGTCGGGCGTCTGCATATTGCAGAAGCCCTGTCCTATCGCGGCGAAACCCTGCGCCGGCGGGTGATGGCCTGACCGTGGCGGCTGTGGTCTGTCGGGGCGGGTGCATGTGCGAGATGCAAATCACGACTGACTATGGCTGCCGGTTTAGCGTTCGCCATTGCTGTGCCTTTTTTTCGGCCATCTCGCGCTGCTCTTTGTTCATGCGAGCGAGTTTTATGTCGAGGTCGAGATCGGACACCCCGCGGGCTCTGGCCAGCAGGTGCCATTTGGCCGCCTCGACCCGGTTTTTGGGGAACACGAGGCCCCAGGCATAAAGTCTGGCGACACGATTCTGGGCGACGGGATTTCCCTTGCGTGCTGCCCGCAACAAAAGCGCTGCACCGCGTTTTTGATTTTTTTTGACGCCTTCACCGCGAAACAGCATCAGGCCGTATTCAAGTTCGGCAACCGTCAGCCCGGCGGCGGCGGCCTTGCCGATCCACGAGGCCGCCTGTTTGATATCCTGTTCGACACCCGATCCGGCCCGGTAAAGTGATCCGAGGTCATAGTTTGCGCGGATAACACCTTCCTGTGCTGCTTTCGCAAACCACCGGGCGGCCTGGCTCATATCTTCGGTTTGCCCTTCGCCCGAAGCATACATGAGGGCCAGATTGTAACAGGCGCGACCATGTCCCTGAAGGGCCGCGGCTTCCAGAAGCTTTCCGGCCTGGCGGATATCGCGTTTGACTCCGAGGCCCCGGGCAAGCTGCATGGCAAGGGCGAACTGCGCATCGGCGTCCCCGCGCTCTGCCCCGCCGGCATACCATTGCGCCGCCGTCGTCAGATCTTTCGCGACTCCGAGACCGCCCGCATATATGCGCCCGGCCAGTGTAAAGGCCTGTTTTTCACCTTTTTTCGCGGCCGCTTTCGCCAGCTTCAAAGCCTGGAGATATTTTCCCTTGCGAAAAGCCGCATAGGCAGGATCGGACCCCGGTACGCTCTTTGATGCAGACAATCCGGTGCCCGTGCCTGTCTGTGGCGCAGCAGGAGATGCGCCAAGGCGCTGTTGCTGTTTGCCTGCCGCGAGGCTGACGGGCAGCGCAAGAGACAAAAGTGCCAGTACCGTCAACAGGACAGGTGCATTTAGAGGGAATCCGGTGCGCAAGCGCTTCCTCCCTGATCAATGGCCGCAAGCGGTGGACAATGGGCGGCCAGCATGGATAGGAAATCCCTGTCCTCATACAATTGCTGCCACAATTCCGGGGACAGCAAAACAAAATCGGCGGGGATCTCAAGCAGGGCCTCAAGCCGGGCGCGATCCGCAACGGGACCGGCAACACATGGCACTTCGAAAAGTTGCTGCCACCAGCAAATCAGGTCTTCTGATCCGGTCTCCCGTTCAGGGCCTTCCTGGCCTTCGGACAGGCTTCCCGGAGCAATATAATCGGCCCCGGCTTCGCCCAGCAGCATTGCCTGATGTTTTGACGCGCGGCAATCGCAGCCGATAATAGCGTCCTCGCCAAGAACCTCTCTGGCGCGGGCAAAAAGTTCGGTATCGTCGCCCATATGAATGCCGTCAAGACGGGCGCGAACGGTTTTTTCCAGCGCTTTTTCAAATGACTTGCGTTGATCAACAGGACCCTGCGTGGTCAAATCGGCAATGACGGCAATGCCTTTTTCCTGTAACATGGTGATCAGCGCCCGGGTTTTTGTCGTGTAGTTTCTTTCGATATCAGAGTCCTCGGGGGGCAATTTTATACAGGCAATATCAAGGTGTGCGCTCAAAAATGCGAGCTGTTTCGGGATGCTGTCGGTTTGCGCCGCGTCTTCAGCCGGAAGGTCGAGGCAGAGGCGTGTTGTGGTATTGCTGTTGCTCATGGAGGTTCCTGTCTGCAATCAGGCCATTCATATTGCCGTGACAAACCGTTTTGGCAAGAGGGAACGGCGGGGCGAAATCCCTCAATCATATCAACAGATGAATGTCAAATGCGGCAACAAATGGTCATGGGAATCAGGCTTTGGGAAACATTTTCCCTGCTATTGTGATGATGGTTATGGGGGAGGGGGACAAGATGACACAAAACTTTGATCATTATTTGCTGTAATTCAGAGCTGTTCCAAAGTAAAGTTGTCAGGAGAGGAAACAGATTCCGGCAGGTGCAGAGGCTGATTTGATCTTCGGGAGGTGAATGTGTCTCTTCTGCCATATGGAAACAACTGGCAGTATCCTTGCATATATCCTTGTATGTGGCCTGCCTTGCGCTTAAGTGCACTGAATGCAGGCAAAAACCTGTTGATCGACTGTGCAGACTTGCATAGAACGTCGCAACCGGGTGATTTGCGGACCGGCATGGATCGTGCGGGCGGGGTCCGGCGGTTATGACCAAAAAGTACAGATAGGGACGTTTCATGAATTCGAACTTCCGCAATTTTGCGATCTGGGTGATTATCGGACTGTTGCTGATTGCCCTGTTTAACCTGTTCCAGGGGCCGGTGCGACGGACAGGGT
>JALXEI010000272.1 GCA_027069645.1 Hyphomicrobiales bacterium | reverse complement strand
GTGTCGCTGCGGCCGGAGCTGCCGGAGCTGCCTCTTTTGGTGTTTCCGCACTGTCGGTTTTTTTATTGCGTCCGAATATCATTTATTTCTCCAGTGATTCAAAGTGAAATATGATCGTACTTTAACGCAAAACAGAGGGAAATCGAAACCATTTTCATCAAATTGCAGCGCCGAAACACTCCGGAATTGCAAAAATATTGGCTTATCCCGCCGAATGGGGATAAACTTCAAATAAACATAAACAGATATTATTGAATTATCCTGCGAGCTTTCGTCACTGCGCCGCTCCCTTTTGTACCGTACACGAAACAGGGAACCCGGTTGCAGGCCGGCGATATCCGTCCGCGCAAATTTAACAGGTATGACAGACGTCAGCAAGTTTCAGGTACCGTTTCCACTATGACCGCCTCAGCCGAAAAAAACGTCTCCCCGGGAAGAACCCGCAAGAGCCCTCGCGAATATACATCTCTTGGCGCCACCATGCGCGCCAGCAGCGGCGCCCTGCTCTCTGTGGGCTTTTTCAGCTTTTTCATCAATCTGCTGATGCTCACGGGACCGCTGTTCATGCTGCAAATCTATGACCGCGTGCTGGCCAGCCGCAGCATTCCGACGCTGTTCCTGCTGTTTTTGCTGATTGTCGGTCTGTTTGCCTTTCTGGGCTTTCTGGAATTTGTCCGCTCCCGCATCCTCACCCGGGTCGGTGGCAATATCTATCAGCGCATCCACAAGCGGGTTTTCGATGCTGTCATGCATCTCAGCCTTATGACCGGCGGCGCCAGCGGCTCGACCAAACCCCTTCAGGACCTCGGTGTGCTGCAACAATATATTTCCGGCCCCGGTCCCTCGACTTTTTTTGATGCGCCCTGGGTACCGGTCTATCTGCTGGTCATCTATCTGTTTCACTGGCAGCTTGGTGTACTCGCCACAATCGCAGCCATTCTGCTGTTCACCATTGCGCTCCTCAACGATATCAGAGCCCGCAAACCCACAGCCAAAGCCGGTCGCGAAGCAGGTATTGGCAATCAGTATGCAGATGCAGGACGCCGCAATGCCGAAGTCCTGACCGCCCTTGGCATGCGTTCCGCAATACGCAAACTCTGGCAGGAAAAGCAACTGGGTGCCCTGAAATACCAGACCAGCGCCAGAGACAGGGCGAGTACGCTGACCTCGATCTCCAAGGCGTTGCGGCTGTTTTTGCAATCCGCCATGCTGGCCGCAGGTGCCCTGCTGGTCATCCGCCAGGAAGTGACTCCCGGAACCATGATCGCCGCCTCGATCATCCTCGGGCGGGCCCTGCAACCCATCGAACAGGCCATTGCTCACTGGCGAGGTTTTGTCCAGGCCCGCCAGGCGTATAAAAGTCTCAACAAACTGTTGCGGAAAATCGCGGCCGACGAAGACAAAATGCCTCTGCCAAGACCGAGTGGCCGTCTGGATGTCCGCGGTCTTCATGTCGCCGCCCCCAATACGCGCAAGATCATTCTCAAAAACATCAATTTCAGCATTGAGGCCGGTAAAATTCTCGGCATCATCGGTCAGAGCGGTGGCGGCAAGTCGACCCTCGCGCGGGCACTTGTCGGTGTCTGGCCACCGGCTGCCGGAGATGTCAGGATAGATGATGCAACCCACGACCAGTGGAACCGCGAGCAACTCGGTCAGTATCTCGGCTATCTGCCGCAGGATGTGGAACTGTTCGGGGGCCGGATCAATGACAATATTGCCCGTTTCGAAGCCGATTTTGACGAAAAGGATGTCATCGAAGCCTCGCAACTTGCCGGTGTCGACCGGCTCATCAAACATCTGGGAGGCTATGACACGGTCATCGGGCCGATGGGCTCCAGCCTGTCCGGCGGACAAAGACAGCGCATCGCCCTCGCCCGGGCCATGTACAGGAAACCGTCCATTGTTGTGCTTGATGAACCCAATGCCAATCTCGACCGGGTCGGCGACCAGGCTTTGCGTGCCGCCCTTGCGACCATGCGCAGCAACGGCCAGACTGTCGTCATCATATCACACCGCAAAAGTATATTGAAAATGACGGATTACCTGCTCGAACTGAAGGATGGAACCCAGATCGACTTCGGTCCCAGAGACGAGGTTATTGCAAGGATCATGGCCCGTCAAAAGCCCCCCGCAAACCCGTCATCCCGGCCCCCCTCATCGCCGACACCGCCGGGAAACCTGTCGGGCGGAACCGTAATCCGTCAGGCGCCCCTCGCCCCCGTGTCAAACGGTACCAATGGAAACCATCGAAACGGCGCGGAACCGGCAGGAGAAATGCAGACAGCCCCTGCCCCGCAACAGATAAATATGACCATCGGCACGCCGGAAGCGGCCTCTTCTCAACCGGCCGTTGTCAGCACGAGGCCCGTGCCACCACCCGCCACACAACAGGAGGGGAATAAAAATGAACCCGTCTGAACGACAGCCTGTCCTTCGCACCGGCCCCTGGATTCTGCTGGGACTGATCGGCATACTCCTCCTGTTCGGCGGCCTTGGCACATGGGCCGCGACCTCGCAGATTGCCGGAGCCATTGTTGCCTCGGGAACGCTTGGCGTGGAATCAAAAATCAAGACAGTCCAGCATCTTGAGGGGGGGATCGTCGGAAAAATCCTGGTCCGCAACGGCGACCATGTCAAGGCCGGACAACTGCTCATACGCCTTGACGACACCACCATTCGCGCCAACCACGCCATTGTCGAGGGACGTCTCAACGAACTTGACGCCACCCTTGCCCGTCTGCGTGCCGAACGCGATGGCCTCGACAAGATCACCTTTCCCGAACGGCTGCTGAAGAAAAAATCCCGGCCCGCGGTCAAGGCAATGATGCGTGGACAGACCTCACTGTTTACGGTTCGAAGGAAAAGCAAGGCGGGACAGGTTCGCATTTTACGCCAGAGAGCCGTGCAGCTTGAAGAACAGATCAAGGGCCTTGAAATCCAGAAGACAGCCAGACAGGAACAGATTGAAATTATTGACCGCAGCATTCGCAGAAAAAACAAGGCTGCCAGTGCCGGACTGATCAGCGGTGACACGATGGATACAATCAGGCGCCAGAAGGCCCGGTTGACCGGTGAGGTCGGTGACCTTGTGGCGCGTATCGCCCAGGCACGCGGTTCAATTGAGGAAATCAGACAGCAAATCCTTCAGGTCGACAAGGATTTCCGCGAAAAGGTTCTTTCGGAAATCAGCAGAACCCACACTGAAATGAGTGAATTGCAGGAAAAGGAAAGCGCTCTTGATGAACAGTTGCGGCGCATTGATATTCGCGCGCCCCAGGCCGGGCGTATTCACAATATGTCGATCTTTACAGTGGGAGGCGTAATCTCGCCAGCCAAACCGATTTTACAGATCATCCCCGAAAATGACAGGCTGATCATTGAGGCCCGTATCAGCCCGACGGATATAGACCAGGTAAAAATCAGCCAGCAGGCCGCCATCCACCTGTCTGCTTTTGACGCCAGAACCACCCCTGTTCTGGAAGGAACCGTCAGCAAAATATCTGCGGCACAGGTGGTCGATCCCAATTCCGGCCATTCCTTTTTTACCGTCGAGGTTGAAATTCCGCCGGAACAGCGCCAGCTTTTGCGCAAGGATCAAAAACTCCTGCCGGGCATGCCCGCGGAACTGTTTATCCGCACCGGCGAAAGAACACCCCTTGAATATTTTCTCAAACCGATGATGGAACAGATCCAGCGGGCGTTCAAGGAACAGTAGGCCGTAAACTCATAAACAGGATCGATAATGGTGCCAAAAGCGCAAAAATACGAGGTTAAAATGATCGCCGCGCGTACTTTTGTACGTGCAAGAT
>JALXEI010000271.1:337-3815 GCA_027069645.1 Hyphomicrobiales bacterium | reverse complement strand
TTTTGCCCCGGTTTTGATCTTTTCCATGACCTCGAAACGAAAACGCCCGACAAAGCTTGCCAGCTGGCCATAGGAAGCGGGGAAAAGGGTTTCCAGCTTCGCCTTGATGACGCGGGCCAGAATGGGGGAGGCTCCGGCCGATGAAACAGCAATGACCAGCGGTGAGCGGTCGAGAATGGCGGGCATGATAAAGTCGCACAATTCGGACTTGTCCGGTACATTGACCAGAACGCCAGCTTCCCGAGCCATATCGTAAATGCGCTTGTCCTCATCCGCTTCCTCGCAGGCGGCGAAAACCATTGTCGCGCCTTCAAGATGGGGGCGTTCAAGACGTGTCCTGACATGGGTAAGAGCCGGGTTTTTCAGCAGTTCGTGAAAGTCCGGTCCGAGTTCGAGCGCGTAAACTTCCACATGGGCCCCGGCCCGCAGCGCCAGACCCGCCTTGCGGGCCGAGCCGGTAATGCCGCCTGTGACAATGACCTTGCGACCGCGCAGGTCGATATTGATGGGCAGATGTTCCATTGGGTGGTTCCCGTTTTCCGTTATTGTTATTTCTTCGCGCGCTCTGCCCAGTCCTGGAGGGCCCCGGCAAATTTGTCGACAGTATCGGCATCAAGTTCGACGGTGGTGATGCGGCGGCCTTCGCGAATACGTATTTCAACCAGCGCGACTTCACCGGACGTTTTGTCAATGAGAGTGATTTCCGCATTGCGATAGGGGGCGCGAAGGCGCGCAAATTCATCCCTGTGTTCGGCTACGCTTTCCAGCTCCGCGCCCCCCATGCGCCGTCTTTGATCGTTCATTTGTCCTGACCTTTTGCAGGGACAACGGGCTGGATTCGGTCGCCCCAGTAGAAGGCGGCTTCCAGTTTCAACTCCCAGTTGGCCGGCGTATCACGATAATCCGGTTTGACATCGAAATGCAGGAAGCGTTCGCCCTGTTGGGCCGCGGCGACGACGAGCTGGGTAAGATCGGCAAAATTGCTGACCTCCGGGTTGGATATGATGAGATCGCTTAACTGCATGGTTTTGTTCCTTCCTCAAAACATGTTGCGGACTTTTGTCCTGCGGTCCTGTATACTCGCAGAACAGGGTTGTCAGCAGGTTCCCTCGATTCGATCAAGATAGCGGGCCCGCATCAAAAGGCGGCCCTTGTCCTTGCTGCTGTCATCCTGGAACGCCGAACGGTTGTGCAGCACATTATTGCATATTATCCCCTGACCGGCTTCCATTTTATATTTAAGCACCAGTTCGTCGGTGGCAAGTACGTTGCGCAGGAAGGCAACAGCCTCCCGGATTGTCTCGTTATCGGCCCATTCGATATTTCGCTTCCGGTCTGTGAACCGCATGTGCAGATTGCCGGTATAGCGATCCCATGTAAAGACGGGACCGACAGACTGGGGCCTTGTGGTGCCATCCTTCTCAACAAATGCCGGTATGGTCAGGGCGCGACGGTGGGAAAGGGCCCGTATAAAATCGGGGTTTTCGTCACGTAACCGAATATAGGCGATTTCGGGGTCGAACAGTTCGTTGACACCGCCCTCGCGAGCGGGCCTGACGCAGTGCAGGGTCATGGCCTTGATTCGCCGTGCTGTGGGGTTGTAATAGCCGTCGGTGTGCCAGCTGATCGGTTTGTTAGTGTAGGGTATAAAACCGGCACGACCTTCATGGCTGTTGTTGACAACCTCGATGGAGACCAGGCCATCCGGGGTCATCGAGCGGTGATCCTCGAAGCGGTGCAGACCAAAGTGAGCATTAAAGCTTTGTGTTCCGGCACGCACGAGGGCTTCATCATCGCAGGTCCTGTTACAGGCATAAAGCGCCATATTTGTCTGCCGGCAAAGCGCGATGATTTTGTCGGTTTCAGCCTCGTCGGGAGAATTCATATCTTTTATTTCAACGAAAAGACGGTCTGCTGATAGCGGTGCATTCGACAGTTTTTCTTCCCGCCAGCGCAGATAGTCATCATCTCTGTCCAGTCTGAAAATGGCCGCCTGTTCCTTGGTTCCGGGTTTCATTTATTTCTCATATCGGTTTTTCAGTTTCATTTTGTCTCACCGGCGCTGAAATATCGGACATTTTGTCCCATATACACCGGATCAACGGGGTTTTGTGTTGTTAAAACGGGTCTATTTTCCCCATTTCAAAGCTTGTTTTTTGCCTTTTTCGGGCGCCACATGGCACATGTAAGTCATTGTAAATATAGAATAAACATCATGCTTGACTTGATTTTAGCCCTGCTTTTGATGCGCGATTTTCTATCAGATTACATGTAAAATCATATTAGCGCTTTAAAATATTCCACTTCAATGATATAAACGCCTACCAAATGCACTGCAAGTGTTAGGAAAATTGCGTGAGGGCTGTTTTTTTAGCACTTATCAGCATTCACTTATACGAACTGAACCGCGATGGCTGATCTATCGGGTAATCCTGTTTCGGGTCTGACATAAAAATGAATATCGACCCCTGGCGAGCCTGACAGAATGACCGTAACCGGTAAGGCTGCAAATGGCTGATCGAACAGATTGGCCGGTTCTCTTGGAGGGAGCTTTGAGATGGACAAGGAAAGTTTTTTGCAGGCGATACGTGATCTGCGAAAAAGGGCCGTGGAAGAGCTGAAAAAGGACGGGGAGCAGGGGCGTTATTTTCTCGCAATGGAGCGACTGGGCGAAATTGAGGAAACGCTTGATGCCGGATCCCCGGGAGCAGACGGGGCAACCGGGGCGGGTGCTCGGCCGGTCGGTACCGATAAGGACAATAACAGTGTGGAAACTGTTTCAGCAGTTTCAGGCTTGTCGGCAACTGCCGGAGCCGATTTGACAAATCAAAAAACAATGGATCATTCCGAAGGAGGGAAGGACAGTATGTCAGACCAGATGAAGATACACCCGACACCAAAGCTTGACGAGCTTGAAAAAGGCCCCTGGCCAAGTTTTGTGACAGGGCTTAAACGTCTGCGTGACAGCGGCAAGGCCTATGGCCCGATGATGAACGATCTTCTGGGGCAGCTTGAGCACTCCTATGAAGAGCGCCTCGGGTTCTGGAAAGGCGGCACGGTTTCGGTCTTTGGCTATGGCGGCGGCATCATTCCGCGCTTTTCCGAAGTGGCGGAAGCCTATCCCGAATCGAAGGAATTTCACACATTGCGCGTGCAGCCCCCGGCAGGCATGCACTACACCACCGACATTTTGCGCAAGATGAGCGATATCTGGGAAGAGCATGGGTCGGGCCTGATCGGTTTTCATGGTCAGTCCGGCGATATCATGTTTGAAGGCTGTACGACGGAACAGGTTCAGCCTGCCTTTGACAAGTTCAACGAACTGGGTTTTGACCTTGGTGGTGCCGGTCCGGCTCTGCGCACCTCGATGAGCTGCGTGGGTCATGCCCGTTGCGAAATGTCCTGCTATGACGAGGCCCGCGCGCTGCGCATGATCATCAATGAATATCTTGATGAAATGCATCGCCCGGCTCTGCCC
>JALXEI010000271.1:0-327 GCA_027069645.1 Hyphomicrobiales bacterium | reverse complement strand
ATGCCATTCACCGTGCCGACTTTGCGGTTATCGGTACATGGCGCGACGACATCAAAATCAACCAGGACGAGGTCAAGGCCTTTGTCAACGAGGTCGGTCGCAAATATTTCATCGACAGCGTTGTGACGCGCTGCCCGAGCCAGGCGATTTCGCTCAATGATGATGACACCATCGAAATCGACAACAAGAGCTGTGTGCGCTGCATGCACTGTCTTAATGTCATGCCAAAGGCGCTGTCGCCGGGCGATGACAAGGGGGCTTCCATCCTTCTGGGCGGCAAGCGCTCGCTGAAAATCGGCGATCTGATGGGCACTCTGATCGTGCCGT
>JALXEI010000270.1 GCA_027069645.1 Hyphomicrobiales bacterium | reverse complement strand
TTTGTCGAAAAAGGAATGGCAGGCGCTGCGCCATATTTGTGACAAGGGAACGTAATCATACATTATTGACCCGGTATCAGCGGGACAACCGGTTTCGGTCGGTATAATATATGAAGCGTATTTGCGGGGAACAGGGATAACGGCACGGGACAGGCCGTTTGCAGGACAGGATCATTCACTTTGACATTTACAGCTCTTTTCCAATCCAGTCGCTTTCTGCTCGCCTGGCGCGTGTTCTTGCTGGCTCTTGTGTTCTTTACGGCGACGCGGATTTTTCTTCTGCTGTTTGCCTTGTATAACGGCACAACCGTCAGCCTGTGGCAGCTTGTTCACATATTCGCCCAGGGCTTTTTCTTTGATCTTGTCTATTACCTCTATGCACTTGTGCCCGTCAGCCTGTTTTTATGGCTGATGCCGGAAAAGCTCTGGCATACAAAAGCCAACGCCCTGTTTCTGCATGGCAATATATTGCTGACGATTTTTGTCATGGGCTTTACCGCTATTGCCGAGTTCCTGTTCTGGAACGAATTTAATGTGCGCTTCAACTTTATCTCGGTGGACTATCTGGTCTATCGCCGGGAAGTCAGCAACAATATCATGGAATCCTATCCGGTGTTTCCGCTGCTGGCGGCGCTGGCGGTCATCAGCCTGCTGATCTGGCATTTTTTCATGCGCCGCACGGTTAACGAGGCGGTCGGGGTGCGCGAGACTTTTGGCCGGCGCACGGCTTTTGCGGTTGGCAATTTTGTGCTGGCCGGGCTGGCGGTGCTGCTCGTGGGGCAGGGGCTGCGCGAGGGCACCGGCAATGTGCAGGTGCGCGAACTGGCCAGCAACGGCCCCTATCAGCTGTTTGCCGCCTTTCGCAATAATGAACTCAATTACATGGAGTTTTACGCCACCATCGGCGAGAAAAAGGCGGCAGAACTGGTGCGCCGCGAGGTCAAGGGGCCGTATGACAGCTTTCTGGCGCCTTCGGGCTTTGATATTACGCGTCTCGTCGATAATCCGGGCGAGCCGCGCTATAATAATGTCATGGTGTTCACGGTGGAATCCCTGTCCGCCAGTTTCATGAAAAGTTTTGGCAACCGGCAAAATCTCACGCCGTTTCTGGACAGCCTGCGCGACAAGTCGTTGTTTTTTACCCGGATGTACGCCACCGGCACGCGCACGACACGGGGCCTTGAAGCCGTCACCCTGTCCATTCCGCCAACGCCGGGGCGCTCCATCGTCAAGCGTGTCGGTCGTGAAAAAAATCTCTGGTCCATCGGTAATGTCCTGAAAGAGAAAGGCTACGAGGTTCGTTTTCTGTATGGCGGGCATGGCTATTTCGACAATATGAATGCTTTTTTCGCGGGTAACGGCTACGAGATCACCGATGAAGGGGATATGCCGGCCAGCGAGGTGGGGTTCAGGAATGCCTGGGGGGTGGCCGACGAATATCTGTTCAATGCGGTGATCAAATCGGCGGATCGGGCCGAGGCGGGCAAGAAGCCGTTTTTCTTTCATATCATGACCACCAGCAATCATCGTCCCTACAGCTATCCGGCAGGGCGCATCGACATCCGTTCGCATACGGGGCGGCGGGGTGCGGTCAAATATACCGACTGGGCTTTTGCCGATTTTTTCAAAAAGGCGAGGGGCAAACCGTGGTTTGACAAAACACTGTTTGTGATTCTGGCGGATCATACGGCTGGCGGCGCCGGCAAGCTCGACCTGCCGGTTAATCGCTATCATATTCCGATGATCATCTATGCGCCAAAGCTGGTAAAGCCCCGTATTGTCAATACAATGACCAGCCAGATTGACGTCGCCCCCACCATTCTTGCCCTGCTCAATATGGACTATCGCTCTTTTGCCTATGGTCGCAATATTTTTGAAATTCCAAAGGACAAGGGACGAAGTCTGATCGCCAACTATCAGTTTCTGGGCTATTATACCAGAGACAGGCTGTCCGTACTGGGGCCGCGGGGCATTTCGCAGGACTATTTGTTCAACGAAGACGGCTCGATACGACGCGTTGAAAATGATGCCGTCGGTCCTCATTCGCAAATCGCCAGAGCCTATTATGAAGGGGCCTATCGGGCCTATACCGACGGGCTCAATCGCTGGAAACCGTAAGCGGGCGGTCGCTGTTCGCCTTTTCCGTGTCCGGCAGATTGGTCAGGCTGGAAATGATATAGTCGGCCATCGCCCTGATATGAGGCTGCTTTATTTTTTTGCCATGAATCAGGGCAATCTCGGCGCGCGGCAGCGGAGGGAAACCGTCTTCCTGCGAGAGGATGCGCAAATCCCCGGGACAAAAGGCGCTTTTTGGCATAACCCCGACGGCCAGTCCGGCCTCTACAGCGACATTCATGCCCAGCGTGCTGGCGCTCTTGTAGGCGATGCGATAGGGACGCCCGATGGACTCCAGGGCATTTTCCGCCGCCTTTCGCCAGGAACAGTCGTCCGGCACAACGGCCAGGGGCAAAACGGGTTCCTCATGCGTCTTGTGTCCCGGTGAAGTGACCCAGTGCAGGGGTTCGATGCGCAACAGCTCGCCTTTCATATCCCCCTTGATGAGCTCCTTGTTGACAATGGCAAGATCCAGCCGGTCGGCGGCGATGCGCCGCGCCAGTTCCGCTGATATTTCACAGACAACCTCCACTTCGACGCGCGAATGGGTCTGTGAAAAACGCGACAGGATGGCAGGCAGAAACTGCTCCGCATAGTCATCGGGGGCGCCAACGCGGATGCGCCCTTCCAGCTCGGGTTGTGTGAGAGCCGCAAGAGCCCGCTCGTTAAGGGCAATGATGCGCTGTGCATGTTCCAGTAACAGTTCTCCTTCCGGCGTGAGCTGATTTGAACGCCCAACCCGCTGAAACAGGGGCTTGCCAACCCTTTCTTCCAGCCGTTTCATCTGCATCGAAACAGCCGACTGGCTTTTGTTGACGCGAAGCGCGGCATTGGCATGGGAGCCTGTTTCGCAAATGGCGACAAAAGTCAAAAGCTGGTCATGGTCAAGAAGAGTCACAGGATTCCCCGTTTTCTCGCAGATTTGCTGTCCGTGTTTAATATCAGAATGCAAAAAGATCGTTTCATTTTTCTCTTTTGCCCCGGTGTTGCGCTTCCCGGGCAAGCGGTAGCGCAGAACCGGGATCCAGGGGCCGCAAGTAAGGAACGCGTTGAGAAAATGAACATAAACAAACACATATCACTTGTGACACTGGACCCCGGCTCAAGGCCGGGGAGCCGGGTGGGCTACAAACCAGACAGTAATATAAAGGTCATTCTTTTTAGAAAGGTCATTATTTTTGCATTTTGCATTCCGGCATTAGGTCAATTAAATTGAACTATAGCATCAAAAAGTTTCGTTAGACAAATATAATAAAAAGCCTATCTTTCCTGTTGTGAGCTGATGACGGAAAGGCGCGGACGCGTTTTTCGGGGAGATCAGCGAGGACGTTTTACGAGAATTTGTTCAATCAAACGACCGGACAGTTGATGTGCGGTAACGGAGGCGGTCGGCCTTTCCGGCCCCTGAAAAACACGAGGAGAGGACGGGATCATGAGGACATTGAGCAGTCTGTTGCCGGAATATGCCTGCACCCGCAAAGTCGTTGAAAATATCAAATCGAGGATTGGAACAGCGGCGCTGCGTGGCCTTGCCAGACGCATTGCCACACACAGGGAGATGGAAAAACTGAACCGGCTTGATGCGCATTTGTTGCGAGATCTCGGCTTGCAGCGCGCTGACCTGGACTGGGCGCGACAGCAATCCGAATGCATGGATCCGCTCGCCGCTCTTGAGCTTCGGCGCAACGAGAACATGTACAGGGAACATCTGAGCAGTACCCGGACCTATTGCCGGACCGTCTCGCAAGAGAATAGCGACGACAGATGAACCCGGTTGTCCCGTTTCAGTATCGGCGATGGCAGGATGTGATACCAGAGAGCGAAAAGATTGACTGACATTTCCCTCCTCGCCTCGATATTTCGCGTCCCGGACAAGCGATAGCGCTGATCCGGGATCCAGAGCAGAGCGACGGGAGTGTGTTGAAAAAAATGAACAGGAACAAGAGTATATCACTTGCGGCCCTAGGTCATAAACTCATAAACAGGGTCGAGAATGGTGCCAAAAGCGCAAAAATACGAGGTTAAAATGATCGCAGCGCGTACTTTTGTACGAGCAAGATCATTTTGGCCGCGGATTGCAGCGCTTTTGGCATCCTGCGGACAGGGCATATTTGCTCCCCCGCTGTGTTGCAGGTTCTTGAAAACCAAAAGGTTTCCTGCGAACTTGCGCCTTGCGGGAAAACAAATCTGCTCCTGCCATTTCGATCCTGTTTATGAGTTTATGACCTGGGCCCCGGCTCTGCGCTGCGCTTGTCCGGGGAGCGGAGTAGCCTGCTAACCCGAACAAAATACAAAGGTCAGTCTTTTCGCTCGCTGGTATTACAGGGAAGCTGTAACCCGGCCCCGCACTTTCCCCGGCATTTCCTGTCGCTGACAAACCCGACCCGCGACAGGGCAGGAAATGCGACCTAAATGCAAAAGTCGGTTTTTTCGTCTGTTTCACCCTGTGTCAGCGTGTTGAGAATATCTCTGATCGAGCCCCGACGGCTGATATTCTGCTTTGGAACGGCTTGTCGTGCGGGACTTTTTGCAAGCACCAGTTCGGCGAGCCTGTAGGTGCTGCGTCCGTTTTCTGCGGGGGCATCGGTGAACCGCCGGGCGAGTTCACGCAATGGCTCGCGTGAACGTCGCGCGAGGGCGCTGATGTAGATGGTGGCGATGAAAGGCATCATGCGTCGAATGATGCGGACGTCAATCTTTGCCCCCTGGGCAGCAATGCAGGAAATGACATGAATGGTCGCTTCGTTGCGCAACAGCAGGCTCAGCAAACCGGTCCCATTGGCCAGAATTCTGGAGTTCTCGAAAATATCTGCGGCGCACAGGTCCCGTTCGGATTGTCCCGATGCCAGTTGCGCAAGAATGGCCGCAAGCCCTTCCGGATGAGCTGTGAGGCGCGTTAGTGCATCCTCCAGCAGGGGCACGACATAACCGATGATCAGGCCGATGTCGCGGGGCGACAGTTCAAAATGAGAGCCAAGCCGGGCGACAACCTGTCCCTCGTGGTTTCTTGTCATGAGTTCAACAATTTCCATTTGTACCCCGCTTTCAAACGCGATAACCGGTAGCGTTGTAGTTCGGAAGTCTTGCGGTCAAAAGAAACCTGGTGGTACTCGTTTTACGCATACTCCGGCACAACAGACAGGCCGGTCACTGAACCGTGCCGGACTATGGATATTTCCGGCGGTTGATCGTATAAGGTCTTTGTGACGTGTGTATTACGCTCAGATACAGGGTGAAATCCGGTATTCTTGTGGCAGTGAACAAAAAAACGACACGGATGTGACAAATTTCAGTTCGGGTGTTGCAAAAAGGAACATTTCTCATGGCGATCATCAAAGTAGTCGAGATCATGGCTGACAGCGAAAAAAGCTGGAGCGATGCGGCAAACAATGCGGTAAAAAAAGCCTCGAAAACCATAAAGAAAATCAGGTCGGTCTGGGTCAAGGACCAGAGTGCAACGGTCAAGGGGGGCAAGATCACCAGCTATCGTGTTACGGTTAAACTGTCCTTTGAACTTGAATCCTGATTGATCTGTTGCAGATACGGCGCAACTGTTGCGGGGAGGATCGGACAGTTCTATCGGCAAACCGGTCTGCCCCGCGGCGCGTGTCGCGGGTCATGTTGTTATTTTGCAAGGTATACGTTCCATTCTGTTTTGCGGTACGGCGGGGCTTGCAAGGGAGACGGGTTCGCGGCTAGGGTAGGGGCGGTGAAACAAATCCGACCACTGGCTTCCTGATTTTGCATTTTCGGAGCGGTCGGTTTTTATATGAATATATTTTGAGGCAAGAAAATCTGGTATGAGGATTGAGCGGGTATGCGCGAAAGGCGTCGATTGACAACGGGTCATTCTATTGTTTCTGTCATGTTTCTGATCATGGCGATTTTTTTTGTCACCGTCTCTTTTTCCCGGGTGCAGGCGGCCCAGGGTAACCAGATCCGCATCGGCGGGGATTACAGCTATCTTCGCGTTCCTGCCGGTGCCGGTTACCGCTGGTGCGAGGACAGTTGCCGTGAGGATTCCCGCTGCAAGTCCTGGACCTATATCCGACCCAGTCGACAATGCCGTCTGAAACGTTTCATTGCACCGGCCCGCCCCAGCAAATGCTGTGTTTCCGGTGTGCGGAAAATAGCGAAGAAAAAGACCCGGCGTGAAATCTGTGCGGATTTCGCTTCTCTGGCAGTCGATCAGCAGGATGAAAACCTGTTCCGCAAATGCGGCTATCGCGGTGAGGACTGGAATGATCGTTACAAGACGCATTTTCGCGCCTGTCTGGCCATGACGCCAAGGCAAAGGGTGCTGCTGGTAAAAAAACGCAAACAGGCGCTGCGTCGCTGCGAACAAAACCGGCGCCGCATCAATCGTCACTGTCAAAGATTTGCGGAAACAGCGGAACAGATATCCCGTGCGGCAGGTGAGAACAATTGCCGTTTGACGCAGACCCCCTGGCTCGGAGATTATGAAGACGCCTATGGCTGGTGCCGCAAGAATGGCGATGCAGCCAACGAGGATGCCCTGCGGGATGCCCGTATGCTTCTGTCAGCCTGCCTTGCCAGAGGCGGGGGGCCTTATATTGAGCGCTGCGACACCTATGCGAAAAAAGCATTGAAACAGTTTGACAAGGCGCGCCGCAACGAATGCGGATTTCGCGATGCCCGCTGGAACAACAGCTATCGCCGTCACTATCAGTGGTGTCTGAAGGTTGATCCCTGGGATGTGAAAAATGAAATAGAGGTTCGTGAACATGCGCTCGAACGTTGTCTGGCCCAGGGAGGCAGTGGCGCGGAAGGCAGGATTGCCTGTGACCATTATGCCCGTCTCGCCAGCGAGCAGACACGTTCCAACCGCAAGCAGAATTGCGGCCTGAAAGGCCGTCGCTGGCAGGCCAACTATGATCGTCATTTTGCCTGGTGCTCAAGGACCTCGAAGGTCAACAGGGAGAGCGAACTGAAATACCGGGAAGCCGAGCTTTCGAAATGTTTCGAACGTGGGGGCGGCCCCTATAACGAGGCCTGCGACCGCTATGCCGTCCGCGCTGTTCGTCAGTATCGGAAAAATGTTGCGCGGGGTTGTAACTATCGCGGCAAATACTGGCACGACAGTTATATTCGTCACTATAAATGGTGTACAAAGGTTTCGGCCGTGCGCCGCAAGCGCAAGATGCTGGAGCGCAAGGCCGTTTTGTCGACATGCAAACTGGGTTTCAGACTGCCGTTCGGGCGTCAGCGCCGGTAGCATCTTTCCAGGGCGGTTGCGGGCTGTATCAGGTCGTCAAATCCTCCGCTGACAACAGGTTTTATGGTGATATAGGTTGTTGTTGCGGGTGGGTTGTTTCCCTTTAAAACAAAGGGTTACGGCAGCCCTGCTGGAGGCGGGCAAAAAAAGTGCGGTACCCTGTTTTAATTTTGCCAACTTGCTGGCATACTATTGCTCAATTGAGAAAAACAGGGGCCAGCAGGCGAATATTGGCATCCGGTCAGCCATTCAAGGCTTGTCAGGCGTATGAAGGAGGGATCCCCCCATGCAGGTGAAGATACTGGAAAAATATTTCCGCAAGGGGATGGCAAGTGCTTTTTTTGCATTGCTGTTGCTGATTGTTATGCCCGTCGGATCGGTTTTTGCTTCCGAAATCGATACCATAAGGATCGGCGGGGATTACAAGTTTCTGACCATGCGGGAAGGGGCCGAATCGAGCGAATGTCGCCGCGCATGTGACAGGGATGTCAGTTGCCGGGCCTGGACGTTTATCAAACAGCGCACCCGTGTTAAAAAAGGCATCAATTTCAATCTTGGTCCGGATTTGAATATAGGTTTTGGCGGGCGAGAGGAAATTATCCCGGCCCAGTGTCGTCTCAAACATGCTGTCGGGCCAAAACAGTTTAACGAATGTTGTATTTCGGGGGTGAAAAAGGTTGTCCGGCGCCGCCGCCCGAGCAAGGCGGAACAATGCGCCGATTATGCCGAGAAAGCCATTGAACAGCAGGATAAAAACCTCGCTGACCGTTGCCGTTATCGTGGTAACAGATGGCATGGAAACTACAGGATTCATTATCGCTGGTGTATGGACAGTTCATCGCGCCGCAGTGCCCGGGAAACAGAAATCAGGGACGAGAAACTGCGCGAATGTCGCGATCAGCGCCGGGTTCGTAACAGTGTCTGTGATCGCTATGCCGCCACGGCAATGGATATTCTTGAGCAGGCGAAAGAAAATGACTGTCGAACGACCAATCGTGACTGGGACCGGGAGTATGAACGGGTTTACGAATGGTGCCTTGACAATGGCCGGCGCAAACGGCGCCGGGTGCTGGAAGATGCCCAGGCAAAACTGGCGGCCTGTATAAGGCGCGGTGGTGGCGCGCTTATCGAGCGTTGCGAAACCTATGCCGAAAATGCCCTCGCCCAGGTGCGCCGGGCCAAACAGAACGGCTGTCGCCCTGCCGGCAGTACCTGGTCAACAGAATTCAGGGTCCACTACAGGGCCTGCCGCAAGCTTGGCAGTCGTGAAATGCGCCGCAAGGACAGGCTGCGGGCGAATTATATCAACCGTTGTATCCGGCGGGGTTCACAAGCGCCGGTCATGGAGACCGGTCGCGTCGAGGTGCGTCAGAGAAATGCCCGTCAGTGGCATACCGTGCGTCTGACAAAGCGCTTCAGGGATCCTGTGGTGATCATGGGGCCTGTTTCCTTCAATGGTGGCGATCCGGCGCATGCCCGTGTCCGCCGTGTTACCCGACGCGGATTTGAATTCCGTATCGAGGAATTTGGCAAGGACGGGGCCCATGTGCGTGAAACACTGTCCTATATGGTGATCGAAAAAGGTGTTCATCGGTTTGATGATATGGTCATCGAGGCGGGCACAATTCTGACCGGTGCCGATCTGGTCAATCGCGAATGGTCGAATGTCGATCTGAGTCACGGCTGGCGGCAGGTGCCGGTTGTTCTGGCGCAAACCCAGACTTTCAAGGGACCGGACCCTGTGGTTGCCCGTGTCCGTTCGGTGACACGTCGCGGTTTCCAGGTGACCCTCAGTGAACAGGAAAGTGATCGTCGGGGACATACCCGTGAAATTGTCGGGTTTGTGGCTCTTTCACCGGGACGTCATCAGATCGAGGGCAGCCGGGACGAGAATTCCAATCTGTGGAGCGGGCGCGTTTCAAGGGTCAGCCACAGATGGCTTCAGGTCAGTTTCCCTCGTCGTTTCGGGGGTGCCCGCCCGGCCCTGTTTGCAACGGCACAGTCCTCCAACGGTGCTGATACATTTGATATCCGCTATCGTCAGCTCCGGGAACGTCGTGTGCAACTGAGATTGCAGGAAGAGCAGAGCAAGGACCGCGAAACCAATCATACCAATGAGGTTCTGGGCGTTGTAGCTCTGCCTTATGGCAGCTACTGGGCTGTTTCCTCCAGTGAGGTCGAGGATCAGATAGCCAACGATCAGATTGCCGTACCTGTCCCGCCGGTTGATACCGGTTCGGATCTGGCCAATTGCCGGGACTATGCCGAACGTTCCGTGATCCAGTTCACAAGAGCAAGACGGCTGGCCTGCCGCATCAGTGGTCGCAACTGGCATGGTAACGAGCGGCGTCATTTGCGCTGGTGTCGTATTAACGGCCTCGGGGCTGCCAGTGATGAACTGGCGGATCGTCGCGCAAAATTGCAGCGCTGTCGCCGCCGGGCCGAAGAGCAACCTGTCGGACCGCGTGTGGAAGCCGTGGCCTGGCGACGGGTCAGAGGCGGGTTGCGGCAGGTTTCGGTCGGTGCCGATGGTACGGTCTGGGGTGTAAATGCTGCCAATCGTGTCTATCTCTATCAGCGTGGTCGCTGGATCCCGGCGCGCGGGCGTCTCAAACAGATTGAAGTGGGGACGGCGGCCGAAGTCTGGGGTGTTGGCACAGACGACCGGGTCTATCGTTTGCGTGGCAATCAGTGGATCGAAAAACGCGGTCGACTGAAACAGGTCGCTGTCGGTTCCGACGGTACGGTCTGGGGTGTGAATGCCGCCAACAAGATTTACCAGTGGAATGGTCGCAGATGGTTGCAGGTACGGGGTCGACTGAAGCAGATTTCGGTCGGAAACCGTCGTCATATCTGGGGTGTGAACGGGAATAACGAGATCTACAAATGGAACGGGCGCCGCCGCTGGGTGCGTGTTGCCGGGACCATGAAGCAGGTCGCCGTTTCTGCCAATGGCGATGTTTATGGCATTTCACCTGCCAACCAGATCTACCGGCGCAATAGCCGTACCGGTGAATGGATCAGATTGTCGGGTTCATTGCGGCAGTTGTCGGTGGGAGACGGATCACAGCTCTGGGGGACCAATAGCAGCAGCCTGATCTATACCGCGACCGTGCGGTAGGTTTGCAGGTAATCCGTCTTTCGGATTGTCTCCCGAATTGATGAACAACGGGAAAGCTGCTTCGTGTCGGAGCAGCTTTCTTTTTGCCCGGCCCTCCCCGAATTTGCGCGTAACATGTTTGAGGAAAGAATGGGGTTGCCGGTAACCGGATATATGAGACCGGAATGCACAAAGGCTGACTCACCTTTCTCTTTCGGCCTTGATGTCTCGCTTCCCTGACAAGCGATAGCGCCGATCCGGTATCCAGGGGCAGAAAATACGGAACAGCTTGAAAAAGAAAACAAGAACAAACCTATATCACTTGCGGCCCTGGACCCGGGTTCTGCGCTGCGCCTGCCCGGGGAGCGAGATGGTTTGCGGACCTGAGCAAAATGCAAAGGTCAATCTTTATGCTTTCTGGTATGATACCAACCGCCCTCGATGCTGACGCATATTACGGGATCGTGTGGCGGAGCGCTCTTTAATGAGGGGTTTGGGGATAAATCCCCAATGCTGTGCGCGCAGCACGCCTGTCTGGCGAAGACAAGCGGCGACAGCCGCTTTTTACCGGCCCATGAGTTTATGACCTAATCTTCAGGGCGACTGGTATGGGGCCTTGCCTGCGCCGTCGCGTATTATTCCGGTCGGAAATATTTGCGGGGGGGATCATCGATGCAGATGCCAACGACGCGCAAGGCTACAATGCCGGCCTCGTCCCGATTGCGGGCGCGCAGATAGACATAGCGGCCCCTGATCAGCTCTCCTGGACGGATGGGCTTCCAGCCCTTGCGCCCCGGACGGCTGTTTCTGCGGCGGACGGTCTGGAACTGAAAAGCGAGATCGCCCGCATTTGCCGGATCGCTGACTGTAAATCTGGTTAAAATATTGTCTCCAAAACAGGACTGAATTTTTACAGGGGGGCCCCAGGTTCCTTGGGGAGCAAATATTTTAATATGGCCACGTGCACGCCCCTGACGATTGTTCTTGCGGATCATTTGCCGCATTTGCCGGGTCAGGACAACCGCCTTGCGGTGCTGCGGGGCCTCGTTTTGATCCGCCTCGTGTGAGACCGCCGGCGTTTCCCTGTCATCAGTCGCAGCGGGCCCCGGGGGGCGTTTGCTGTTGCTGTGCCCGGACTTTTCTGTTCCCGTGCGGGAGCTGTCCGCAGGAAAGGAAGGGCGCAATTGCGGGGGCTTTTTGCCGGCTTTGTCATCCGCAGGCAGTTGCCATGAGGGAATGGTTGGCGGCTCAAGTCCATCATTCGTCCGATCGGATTTGTCGAGCGTCGGATCCTTTTCGATACCGCCTGCCCGGGCAAAGGTCGCCATCGCGAACATCAGAAAGGTGATATATAGGGTATAGCGCCCCATTTTATACATGTTCTTTCGTCGCTAAATCGGAAAATATGGAACCAAATCAATATATTGAGGTTTTTTCATTTCGTACAGACTAATCGTCGGATTCATTTCGTCAGTCTCTGCGGTTGTACCCTGGTGAACAGGAAAGCAAAAAGCGGACCAGATGCCCCTTTCCAGCCTGACCGGGGGAAACCGGTCGTTTTTGATCGACAAGACAAGACGTTCACAGTAAATCGGAGGGATGTCGCTGATCGTACATGGCTGTTCGATCCTTTTTCTTTTCCCCGCAACTCGTGATAAAAGCGTCATATGAGCAAGAAACAACCTACACCGCCCGAGCGGATCCGTAATTTTTCCATTGTTGCCCATATTGACCACGGCAAATCCACCCTTGCCGATCGCCTGATACAGGTGACCGGCGGGCTGGCCTCGCGCGATATGAAGGAGCAGGTGCTCGACAATATGGAGATCGAGCGCGAACGCGGCATCACCATCAAGGCCCAGACGGTGCGTCTTGACTACAAGGCGCATGACGGCCAGACCTATCAGTTGAATCTGATCGACACGCCGGGGCATGTGGACTTTGCCTATGAGGTTTCGCGTTCCCTTGCCGCTGTCGAGGGCTCGCTGCTGGTGGTCGATGCATCGCAAGGGGTCGAGGCGCAAACCCTCGCCAATGTCTACAAGGCGATGGAGAAT
>JALXEI010000269.1 GCA_027069645.1 Hyphomicrobiales bacterium | reverse complement strand
AAAGGAGCCAAATCAGTGATACGCAGACTTATTTCCGAATGGCTCGGAACATTTTCACTTCTAGCCACGGTTGTCGGCTCGGGCATCATGGCCGAAAACCTGGCCGGCGGGAATGTGGCGATTGCATTGTTGGGCAATACCATTCCAACCGGCGCCATACTTGTGGTTTTGATCACAGTGTTCGGTCCGATATCGGGCGCACATTTCAATCCGGCCGTAACGTTGAGCTTTGCCCTGCGCCGTGAAATATCCATTCGCGATTCCGGTCTTTATGTTCTGGCCCAGATCACCGGCGGCATCATCGGTGTTTTTGCGGCGCATTTCATGTTCAATATGCCAATTCTGGAAGCCTCGAGCACTGTACGCAGCGGGTCCGGTCAATGGATGGGCGAATTCGTGGCCACATTCGGCCTTGTTGGCACAATTCTGGCCTGTCTCAAGGCGCGACCAGAGGCGGTGCCGATGGCCGTTGGCCTTTATATCACTGCCGCCTACTGGTTTACGTCGTCTACATCCTTTGCCAACCCTGCCGTTACCATAGCGCGCGGTTTTTCAGATACTTTTGCAGGCATTCATCCATCGAACGTTGCCGCTTTTATCGCTGTGCAGCTTGTTGCGGCAGTTCTTGCCACTGGGTTCTTTGGTTGGTTGTTGGCTGATGAGGCGACGCAGGAAAAAGAAACTATATGACCTGCCCTGCCCCCGCCTTTGACTATTTTCCGGATACTAATATCCGTCAATTCAACAATATCTGAGGAGATTTCCATGACAAACCTAACCATTTATGACCCTGCGATGTGCTGTTCCACCGGTATTTGCGGAGCAGAAATCGACCAGACCCTTGTGACATTTGCCGCCGATCTGGACTGGTTGAAAAGCAAGGGCATTACGGTGACGCGGTTCAACCTGTCGCAGGAACCGGGTGAATTTGCCGCTAACGAAGCTGTGAAATCCGTCCTTCAAAATGATGGTGTCGATGGATTGCCCGTGATCATGAAAGGCGATGAAATGCTGTCTTTCGGGCGCTATCCGGCGCGTGACGAACTGGAAAAAATGGCGGGCGTGGCCAATTCACCCGCCCACGGTGAAATTACCGAAACGGCCAATAACGGCGGTTGCGGATGCGGCGATAGCGACGTGGAAAAAACTTCTACCGGATGCTGTTAAACAACTGACCCACATGAAAAGTGATCCAAACCATGTTTAAAAACCTGCCCAAATTCGTTTTCTTCACCGGTAAGGGGGGCGTTGGTAAAACCTCGCTCGCTTGCGCAACGTCTCTTAATCTGGCCGGAAATGGCAAAAAGGTGCTGCTGGTCAGCACTGATCCGGCGTCCAACGTCGGGCAGGTTTTTGAAACCGACATCGGCAACCAGATCACTGCAATCACCAAGGCGCCCGGCCTTGATGCAATAGAAATCAACCCTGAAGAAGCTGCCGCCGATTACCGTGAACGGATCGTAGGCCCGATGCGGGATATTCTGCCTGAAGACGCCCTGCGCAGCATTGAAGAACAGCTATCGGGGGCTTGCACCATCGAGATTGCCGCGTTTGATGAATTCACCGCACTTTTGACCGACAATGAACTGGTCGAGCGATATGATCATGTGATCTTTGACACTGCCCCAACGGGGCACACCATCCGCATGCTGAAATTGCCCGGCGCATGGTCCGGCTTTTTGGAAGAAGGCAAAGGGGATGCATCCTGCCTTGGCCCGCTTGCCGGTCTTGAAAAACAACGCGACCGTTATGGTGCTGCGGTGGACAGGCTGTCCGATGCCACGACAACGCGGCTTGTTCTAGTGGCGCGCCCGCGCCAGTCTGCCCTGTCAGAAGTTGCCAGAACCTCGATCGAACTGGCCGATATAGGCATCAAGAACCAGCAGCTTGCGATAAACGGTATGATGCCTGCTGATACAGGCGGCGACCCTCTGGCCGAGGCTTTGCTAAAACGGGACCGCGATGCGTTGGCAGCCATGACGCCCGAAGTCGCCACCCTGCCCCGCGCCGAATTTACGCTGCGCTCGGAAAATCTTGTTGGTATCGACGCGCTAAAGCGCTTTGCTGCCGGTGCGGACGATACCCCCGCGAACAGCGGGACAGCCCCCACAAACAAGGCCGGTTTCCCAACGCTGGGTGAACTGGTTAATGACATTGAAACGCCAGGCAAAGGCCTGATCATGTTCATGGGCAAGGGCGGTGTCGGCAAAACCACCATGGCCGCTGCCGTGGCTTGCGAACTGGCTGCACGTGGCCACGAGGTACTGTTGACCACAACCGATCCGGCGGCCCATATCACTGAAACACTTGCAGGGGATCAGCCAGGCCTGACTGTCAGCCGGATTGACCCCGAGGTTGAAACCGCCCGCTATCGCGATCACGTCATGGCGACCAAGGGGCGCGATCTGGACGCACAAGCCCGCTCTATGCTGGAAGAAGATCTGCGATCACCTTGCACCGAAGAAATCGCTGTGTTTCAGGCGTTCTCGAAGGTGATCCGCGAGAGCAGCAAGCACTTTGTGGTGATGGATACCGCACCAACCGGCCATACCTTGCTACTGCTGGATGCAACGGGATCCTATCACAAGGATATCCTGCGCCACGCGGATGCCAATCAGCAGGCCCGTATGGTCACGCCTATGATGCGCCTTCAGGATCCAGAGCAGACAAAAATTCTGTTGATCACCCTGCCCGAAACAACGCCGGTACTTGAGGCCGCACATTTGCAGGACGACCTGAAGCGCGCGGGGATCAAACCTTGGGGCTGGATCGTGAATTCCAGTCTGGCGGCAGCAGAAACGTCCCAGCCACTCTTGCGCAAGCGCGCCCAATCCGAGCGCCAACAGATTGCCAAAGTCGAAAAAGAGCTTTCAACGCGGTTTGCAGTTGTGCCGATGCAGGCAGAAGAGCCTGTCGGTATAGAGAGGCTGCAAAGCCTGAGCGAAACGCCATCACACAAAGTAGCGGTCTGACCCGAAAAATGGGCTGATCAGGGATCACTGGAAGGAGACAACTATGGATGATCATCTGAATGTATTTAAAGGGCCGGACGCCATTAAAGACTTTCTCGATCCCGAAAAATTCCCATATCTTCCAATGGTCGAATTACCTGCGGCGTTAAATCCGTTTGCCCCAGACGGCGTTCGTATTTTTGCAAAGCTGATGAACATGCTTCCACTGGGCAATATCAAGGCAGTTCCGGCCTACAATATGATCGAGGAAAAGTTTGCGGCAGGGGAGTTGGAGGGCGTGACACGGATTGTCGAAAACTCGTCCGGTAACACGGTATCCTCGGTGGCGCTGGTTGCCCGACATTTCGGTATTGATAACATCCAGTCCTACGTCCCGGCAGAAGTATCCTGGCACAAATTGCTGATGCTGCTGTTTTACGGAATCGAACCAATTGTGAATGTCGAACCCGATACGCCGGTAGAAAACGACCCGCGCAGCGGGGTATCCAAAGCCCGACAGGATGCGTTGCAAGATGATGTGATAAATCCCGGACAATATGACAATCCAGCCAACCCGGGCGCACATGAAAAATGGACGGCCCAACAAATCTGGCAACAGACAAATGGCAAGATTAATGTTTTCTGCGCCGGCCTCGGGACCACAGGGACAATCATCGGCAATTCGCGCGCCCTAAAGTCCAAAAAACCATCTCTGCAGGTGGTGGGTGTGATGCGTGCGCCGGACAATTACGTGCCAGGGGTGCGCACCGAAAAACTGTTGAAAATGGTTGGCTTTGACTGGCGCCCACATGTCGACCGGATCGAGCAGTTCGAGACCCGAAAATCCTACCGATTAAGTCTTGATTTAAGCCGG